>NZ_JBMDIQ010000020.1:0-89917 GCF_057808735.1 Chromobacterium sp. FG89
ACGCCTACACCAAGGCGCTGCTGGCCTGCCGCCCGCACCTGGACCGGCGGCCGCAACGGCTGGCGGTGATCGACGACTTCCTGCAGCCGGGCGGCTATGTGGAACCGCCGCAGCGCGAGCGCGGCTACCGGGACGACGATGAAATCATCCTGGACGTGCGCGGGCTGAGCAAATCCTTCGATGTGCGCGAAGGCTTGTTCGGCAAACGCCAGTTCCACGCGGTCAAGGACGTGTCCTTCAAACTGGCCAAGGGCAAAACCCTGGGCATCGTCGGCGAATCCGGCTCCGGCAAGACCACGGTGGGGCTGACCCTGGTGCGGCTGCACCAGGCCAGCGGCGGGCAGGCGCTGTTCCACGGCCAGGACCTGCTGGGCATGGACGCCAAGGCCTTCCACGCTTACAAGCGGCGCATCCAGATCATCTTCCAGAACCCCTACGCCTCGCTGAACCCGCGCTTCACCGTGGAGCAGATCCTGAGCGAACCGATGCAGCTGCATGGCATCGGCCGCGACGGCGGCGAACGGCGCAAGCTGGCGCAGGAACTGCTGGACAAGGTGGGGATGCCGGCCGGGGCGCTGCAGAAATACCCGCATGAATTCTCCGGCGGCCAGCGTCAGCGCATCGCGATTGCGCGCTGCCTGACCTTGAAGCCGGAAGTGCTGATCTGCGACGAATCGGTGTCGGCGCTGGACGTGTCGGTGCAGGCGCAAGTGCTGAACCTGCTGCAAGACCTGCAGGACGAATACGGCCTGTCCTATCTGTTCATCTCGCACGATCTGGCGGTGGTGAAGCATATCTCCGACCAGGTGATGGTGATGAACAAGGGCGAGGTGGTGGAGCAGGCGGACGCGGACCAGATCTACCGCGAGCCGCGGCAGAGCTATACCCGCAAGCTGTTGGAGTCCATTCCGCAGGGCTGGGTGGGCATGGCGCCGGCCTAAGTCCACGTTTGCCTCAACTAAGAACCGCCGGTTTCCCGGCGGTTTTTTTATTGTCCGGCCAGCGCGCGGAAACCGTAATGCAGCAGCGCGTAAGCGCCAAACAGGATACAGGCCAGCGCGCCGTAAGCCAGCGCGGAGCGGCCGGCGTGGCTCAAGTCCGTGCTGCTGGGCAGGCAGCCGTCCCAGCACTGCGCCGCCAGAAAGCCCAGTCCGGCCGCGGCCGGACTCAGCCACGGCCAGCGCGCCGCCAGCGCCAGCAGGCCCCAACCCAGCGGCAGCAACAGCAAGGGCGCAATGCCGATGGGCAGCGCGTTCCACCACGTCAGCCGGTTGAAGCCCACCTGACCCAGCGTCAGCTGCCGGCCGTTGCGGCGCGGCCACACGCTGAAGCGGCTGGGCCGCGCCCGCAGCAGCCAGCCCACTAGGAAGTGGCAGAGCTCGTGCAGCACCGTGCCCGGCAGCGACAGCGCCACATAGGGCCAGAACCAGGCGCGGCGGCGCAACTGACGGCTGAGCAACAGGAACAGCGCTGGCCACAGCAGCACGGCGGGAGAGGGGGCGAACGGCGCGTACAGCGGCTCGAGGACGGACATGGGAGAAGGGGGCGGGCGAAAACCCGGATTGTGGCATGAGGGCGCGGCCGGACCAAGCCGGACGCGCCCTCATGCTTGAGAGGCTGGGTGTTTAGAAGGCGTTCAAGGGCTGAAGCTTTAGAACCATTCACGATCTTGCGAGCTAGAGCGAGACAAGGCGAAACCGGCTGAGAAAGCGGAATGTACTCGTGGTACATGAGCATTTCGAAGCGGTACTCACCGTGTCACGTTTCACGACGCGCAGCAGATCGTAAACAGGTTCTGAATTTAATCCGCGCGGAAGCGGTTAATCGCCGCATCCAGTCCATGCGCCAGGCCGGACAACTGCTGCGCCATGGCGGAGGATTCCTCCACCGACAAGCCGTTTTCCGTGCCCATATTGGCGATGCGCTCCACGTTCTTGGCGGCGTCGTTGCTGGCCGTGCTCTGCTCGCGCATCGCCTCGGCGATCTCGCTGGTTTTCTCCAGCAGACGGGTGGACAGCACGCGGATCTGCGCCAGGCGCTCGGACAGCGTGCCGCTCAGCGCCACGCCGGTTTCCACTCGCTCGGTGGCCTCGCGCATGCTGGCCACCGCCGTGGTGGTGTCGCCTTGCACCGCCTTGATTTTTTCGGAGATTTCGCCGGTGGCCTGCGCGGTGCGTTCCGCCAGCTTGCGCACCTCGTCCGCCACCACGGCGAAGCCGCGGCCGGTTTCGCCGGCGCGCGCCGCCTCGATGGCCGCGTTCAAGGCCAGCAGATTGGTCTGCTCGGCGATGTCGTGGATCACGTCCACGATGTTGCCGATCTCATCGGAACGCTGGTTCAGGCCGATGATGATGGTCTCGGAGCGGCTGATCACGCTGGCGATCTCGGACATCTGCTGCGCGGCCTGGCCGGCCACCTCGCTGCCGCTCACCGCCTCGTTCATGCTGCTCTTGGCCTCGCCGGCCATTTCCACCGCGTGCTCGGCCACCAGATTGATGCTCACCGTCATCTCCTCCACCGCGGCGGCGGTGGACGAGGAGGCGTCGGTCTGCACCTGGGACGCCTCGGCAATGCGCTTGGACACGCCGGACAGCGCGTGGGCGGTGTCGTTCACCTGCTTGGCGTCCTCGCGGGTCTGCTGCAGGAAGGCGCGCAGATTGCCCAGCAGCTGCGCCAGCGCGCGGCCGGTTTCGCTGACCTCGTCGCGGCCGGTTTGATCCACCGTCACCGTCAGGTCGTTCTTCTCCGCCGCGTGGCGCATGGTTTGCTGCATGGCTTGCAAGGGACGGGTGATGGAACGGACGATGGCGAAGGCCAGCGCGACGCCCACCACCAGGGCCAGGCCCAGAATGGTCAGCATCATATTGCGGGTGTTCTTCATGCTGACCGCCAGCGCATCCTCCGCGGACTGCGCGGACTCGTCCGCCAGCTTGCTCAGGCTGTTGAGCGCGTCGCGCGCCTCGTAGAGCTTGGGCTTGAACGGGGTGATGCCGACGTCGCCGACATTGGCTCGGCTGATCTCGCCGCTGGCGATCTTCTGATACAGCCCGTTCATGCCCTGCTCGTAGCCGGAGATGCCGGTCAGCATGCTGTCGAAGGTTTTCTGGTGATCCGCGGCCATGGCCATGGACTTGGCGGTGGCCGCCTGGCTCTTGAATTCGGCGATGTGCTTGTCCAGCAACTGCTTATTGGTCTGGATGCTCTGATCCGAGTTGTCCGGATTGCCGATGCTGATGAAGATGTTCTTCTCATCCTGGCGGATGTGCAGCATATTGCTTTGCATGGCGTTCATCTGGTAGCGGAACGCGATTTTCTGGTCAAACAGCGAGGTCAGCTCGCCATCCATCTGGTTCAGCGACCACCAGCCGGAACCGCCCACCAGAGCCACTGCAAACAGCAGGCTGCCCGCCAGCGCGGCGATGCGCTGCCCGATCGTGAATTGACTTAACATAATGCCCCCCATAGGCGCTGATATTCATCTTTTTTCATAGCAAACGCCTATGAATTGGCGATTGCATCAATGTGTGAAGACGCAGCGCTTCGTGCCGGCACGGACTCCAGCTTGGGCTGGGACTCTGGAACATCGGGAACGGGCCCACAGGCCGGAATGACGGAGTGTTTCAATGCCAGCGCTCCTCCTCGTGCGGAGGCGGAAGCGGTGCGACGTTCATTGAATAGGCGCAATCATAATTCACGCCGCGCCGATAGTCCTAATGGTTATTTTTGCATCGCAAAGCGGGAACATAGGGTGTATGTCCGGGCACGCGGGGCAAGGCGGGGTGCCAAGGCCGGGCATGGGGCCGATATGAGGTTTTTTCATGCCCCGCGCAATGTAAAAGACATAAAACCCGCATTGCCGCTTTCAAATGTCAAGATTGGGTCGGCCTAATCCAAGCGTCCGGCGTGCAGCTTCTGTTGCGTTTAGACCCGCTAACAAAACCCCTGATCCTGCGTTGCGCCTCCTTGCCGTACTACTTGTACTGCCTGCGTCGGCGCTCCTTGGCTCAGGTTCTCTGCGAGGTTTTGTTAGCGGCTCTTAGAGTCAGAAGAGGGAAGCCGGCCAAGCCGCGCCCTTGTTTTGTTTTGGCAAAATGCCGATAATAAATGAGCAAATTGCCAAATCAAGGAGGGGCCATGAAAGCGCTGCAAGTATTCGTGCCGGAGACGCCGGTCCCGCCCATGGTGGAACACAGCCTGTTGCAGGAACTGAGCGTGTTGGTGGGGCAGGAAATGCTCAACGATTTCGACGTGGCCAAAGTGGTGGAGCTGGGCGTGGACACCGGCATGCTGGAACGCCTGGTGGACGCCGGCCTCAGCCGCGGCGAACTGGAGTTCGTCATCCCGCCGCGCACCCTGTCCCATCGCATCAAGAAGGGCCAGACGCTGAACACCGAGGAATCCGAACGCGGCGTGCGCGTGGCCAAGCTGCTGCTGCTGGCGGAAGACCTGTTCGGCGACAAGGACGCCGCCGCCCAATGGCTGCGCAAGCCGCTGCACCGCTTTGAGGGCAAATCGCCGCTGGATATGGCCCATACCGAGCCCGGCGCGCGGCTGGTGGAACAACTGATCGCCCAAGCCAACGAAGGCTACGCGGCGTGATTGCCTGGCGCATCAGCCGCTATGCAGACCTCAAGGGCCTGGGCGGGCTGCGCTGGCCCGGCCGCTGGCATCCCGCCGGCCAGTCCATCGTTTACCTGGCGGACCACCCGGCCAGCGCCATGCTGGAAGCGCTGGTGCACCTGGAAGTGGCCGTCCTGCCCGCCACCTTCACCCTGCTGCAAGTGGAACTGCCGGACCAGCTGGTGCAGACGCTGGACCAGGCCAGCCTGCCGGCTGACTGGACCCTGCAACCCGCGCTCACCCAGGGCCTGGGCCATCACTGGCTGCAACGTCAGGCCTCCGCCGCGCTGCAAGTGCCCAGCGCGGTGGCCCCCAACGCCCACAACTACCTGCTCAACCCCCTCCATCCGGACGCCGGCGCCTGCCGGATACTCAGCGTGCGGGACGTGCCTTGGGATGCGCGCCTGAAGTCTTGATGAAGACTCCGCCGTGCCTACCTTCCGCTTGTCCAACGGTCTGTGCCTTGTCTTGCTGTTTTTAAACTTCTCGATGTAAACAATTGTAAACAAATTATTGGCCTAAATCCGCCTTGCCGCGCTTTTATGCGCAGGACTGCGCGAGTAGAGTCGGAGAGCGTGTTTACGATCTCGCGAGCCAGAACGAGGCAAGGCGAAAGTGGCTGAGAAGACGGAATGTACAAGGGGTACATGAGCATTCTGAAGTTGTTTTCAACGCCGTATCGCCGACGCGCAGCAGATCGTAAACCGATTCTTAGAGCCTGTTCAAAGTCTCGCGAGCAAGGGCGAGACAAGGCGAAAACGAGCGAAAAAGCGGAATGTACAGGTGGTACATGAGCATTTTGAGCTTGTTTTTAACGCCGTATCGCTGAAGCGCAGCAGACTTTGAACAGGTTCTGAGAAAACTAGCCAAGGGCTCACGTAGGCCCAAGGCCGTCGGGGCAATTCAACCCACTTACAGAGCGGCTGACAAACCCCTGATGCCGCGTTGCGCCGACTTGCCGTACTCAAGTACTGCCTGCGCGGCGCGTCTGGCCTCAGACGTGAAACTGAGTTTGTTAGCCGCTCTTATTGAAGATGCGAGGAATGCAATGACAGTTTGGAAATGGGCCGGCAAGACGGCCGCGGCGGCGCTGCTGTTCAGTATCGCCACGGCCACATGGGCGGACGCGGTCCGCAAGGATATTCTCCCCGCGGATACCGATGGCGGGATTGTGGCGAACAGCGGGCCGCACATCGTTTTCTCAACGGAAAGGGGCGGACACGCGCCGCTGCTGGTCTTCCTGCCTGGAACCGGCGGCGAAACCACGCGTACCGTGGTGGGCGAACAGGCTTTCATCGACACCGCCCTGGCTCAGGGCTACCGCTTCATCATCCTGTCCTACATCGACACGCCGGCCGTTTCCCAGGTTTGCACCCGACCGGTGCTGGCGACCAATCCGGACTGCGCGGCACAAATGCGCCAGAAGCGCGCCTTTGGGGAAAACGCCACCCCGCTGATCCAGGACAAACCCAAAGACGCCATTGTCCATAGACTGACCGCTCTGCTGCGCTACCTGGCCAAGACCGATACCCAAGGCCGTTGGGAACAGTATCTGGACAAGCAAGCCGTGGACTGGAGCAAGATCGTGCTGTCCGGACAATCCCAAGGCGGCGGCATGGCCGCCTATATCGCCAAGCGCGTGGCCGTCAGAGGCGTGATCGACTTTTCCGGCGGCTGGGACATGCGCGCCAACAATCGCATCGCCTCCTGGTACGCCTCTCCCGGCGCCACGCCGCCGGACAGATTGTTCGGCACCTATCACGTGCAAGAGCGCTTTGCCGATCTCATCCGCACTTCCTATAACGCGATGCGCATCCCGGCCGACCACCAGTTTGCGCTGAATAAACCGATACGCCGCCCCAACGCCGACAACCCCGGACATGGAGAAGGCGCCAGCAATCCGGTGTACCGGGAACTGTGGCAGGAGATGTTGGAGCAGCTTAAGCGGGGGGGGTGAGGGGCAGGGGCGGGGCTGACGGGAGAGGAGGCGGGTATGCTGTCTACGACGCCGCCCCCTCCTACTTGGCTGGCTGAGTGTGCTGCGTCACAATATATCTTTATCATTCCAATGCAGCAGAGCCTCACGCATGGACAAGCAGCCGGACTTCGAAAAAATCATTACCCTTCCCAAGCGTGCAAAGTTTGTTTTTTTCATGCTCTCCATGTTAGTGCTCATCTTCTTGCTTAGTCGGGCCAGTGGTGCTGACATAGTTATCAAAGTTACGGCCTATATCCTTCTACCCTTGCTTGAAATGTTCATCATTGATGCGCTTGTTTTTGAAAAAACGATTGTCAAAAAAAACGAAGTAATTATTAGAAGTATCTTATTCGCAAAAATAATAAGGACTGCTGATATCTGTGGGTATAGGATCGAAAGGGTGGGGCAAAGGGATTGCATAAATTTCTATGGGAATGGTGAGGGCGTTTCTCTTTTTTCATGGCCGTATGAGTATGTGGAAAAATATGCGCTTCATGATTTTATCAGTCGCCATGCTAATCTCAAATTTAATGATGAGAGAGCTATCCAAAGTTTGATTGTATCCAATGCCGGCTATGGTGCTACCCCAGTGGCGAGAAGGAAAACATTGCGATTAATCAAGGTTGTTAATCTAACTATATTGATTGCACTTTTTGTTCTGACTCTGCTGTCCATATATCCCTTGTATCCCTCCGCGTACTCGGTCATCGCCATCTGTTCCGGAGGTGTCGCTATTTTGCTGCCGGCAATTTCTACAAAATTCTTCTCCGTATCTCTGCTGGATAAAAGGGAGTATGCGGCCAGGGTTAACTGCAGTGTCATTTTGTTGTTCTCGATTGCTATTCTATGTCTGCTCTTGTTCTCGGCAGCCAGCGAGTACCATTATTTTGCGCCGTCACTCCCGGAGAGGTATGCGGTAGTATGGATTATCTTGGTGGCGATCTCTTTTGCGTTATCTCAGTTGGTTTCAATAAAGAACAAGCAGGGGCGCAGTAAAAATTACTTCTTCACACTCGCCATTTTTGCTTATGCCACATTGACTGTCATTGTTCTCAATGGTGTATTCGATCATGCTCCATTCACTACCGAAAAATTCATTGTGCAGGATGTCCAGATCACGTCGGGCAAAAGCGCAAGCTTTGTCCTACAGACCAAATCCATGGGCCTCCACAGCAAGGAAGAGCTTGCCATCCACGTTCCCTTACGCCGTGACGTGAGCTTTTTCAAAGGCGATATTGTCTGCAGGGAACGGCATCAGGGCTGGCTCTCTATGGCCTGGGAATACCAAGGTGAATGCCGCTAACGAGACCAGTTCTCCGTGTGGTATGCAAGAACCGGCGTCACAACAAGTCCTGAGCTACAAATCCAGACCTGCATTGCGTACTGCCCTATATGGAAGGCTAGGCTGACTTCAACCGCAGCCTCCAAAACCTGTCCCGCTTTGTAGTTATTGCGCATGTACGGCCCACACCGTCGTGCACCTGTGTTCATTTGGGTATATCAGAAACTATGTATGAGCCGGTTGCTGGTCATCAGTCTGTCGAAAGACAGTTTTGGTGAAGTTGGCACCTCCCAGATGAAGATTTGGCAGGTAATCGGCTAAAGCAGAAGTTCATGTCCGGTTGACCAATGACGGCTGAGCGTCGCATTGCAGACTCAACGCCAAAGAGAAGCTGCATCGGAGCTAGGAAGGACGGAGGGCAACAACACTGGCCATGAAGATGGCGAAGCCATGGCCGGTGAATCGGTCCGGCTTCTCTAGGCAAACGCTATCGGCGATTGCCCATTTGCGGAACCATGCCGGCACCTCGGGTTGTAGAACATCTCCATGTAATCGAAGATGTCCCGCCGAGCTGCTTCTCAGTAGTGATAGACTTTTCGCTTGATACGCTCCCGCTTCAGTAGCTGGAAGAAACTCCCCGCTACAGCATTGTCGTGGCAGTTCCCGCGCCGACTCATGCTGGGTGCCACGCGATGGACCTTCAAGGAGCCCTGCCAGTTGGAACTGACTCCCCTTGTCGGAATGCACCGGCAATGACCTGTCTCAGGAACAGGTCCAGCACTACCGCCAAGTACAGCCACCCCTCATGTGTGCGGATATACGTGATGTTGGTCACCCAGGCTTTATTTGGCGCATCCACGGTAAACCTGCGCTGCAGGTAGTTCGGTACGGCCACCACCGGACGGCCACTGTCAAATGTCCAGGGCGTCGGCGATAGCCTGTTTGCGAACGCAGACCTTCCTGCTTCATCAGCAGTGCCCACGATGTTTGCCGCAGCGCTCGCCCAGTGCCCGCAGGTCGTCATACATTTTGCGGTAGCCATAGGCTCCGCCACTCTCTAGCCAAGCCTGCTTGATTTGCCCCGGCAAACGCTGGTCTTCGCGGGCACGAGGTGAATGCTGGGACGCTTTCCAGGCGTAGTAGCCACTGGGGTGCACAGACATGACGCAGTCGTCGAACTGGAAATTGTTGCTTGTGGGCCTGGATGAAGGCATGCCTTACCCGGATTCCTTGGCAAAGGGGTCGTAGCGTTTCAGCCATTGATACAGGCTGTGGGTAGGCACGCCGAGACGGCTGGCGACGTCGGCGACGGGGTAGTCGCGTTCAGTGACCTGTTTGATGTTTCAATCTCGAACTCTTCGGGGAACGCTACCTGCCCATGAAGCCTCTTTGTAGGGCCTAGTGTGAGGCTCTAGAGGTGTGGAAAGGAGGGGCGATTCATTGGCTACTGCTCGCTTTTTGGCAACAAATTCCTGCTCAAATTGCAAAATTCAAATATTGCTATTGACCAAGCCGGTGTTTTGCGAGTATTCTTGTCGCGATTTTCAAGCGCTATATCTATCGATACCTCAGTTGTCCATACAAGTTGGTCTGCTTTGTTTCCTTATCTATTCCTTGACTATCATGCTTTCAGGCAATTTGTTGCCCTTAATCTGAACACCAAGGAGTGAATTATGGAAACTGGTATCGTTAAATTTTTCAATGACGCAAAAGGTTTTGGCTTTATTACCCCGGACAATGGCGGCGATGATCTTTTCGCTCACTTTTCCGAAATTCGCGCAGACGGCTTCAAGTCCCTGCATGAAGGTCAAAAAGTAAGCTACACCCGAGCAATGGGCCAGAAAGGCCCGGCTGCAACCGCGATCCAGCCGCTCTAAGCATTATCGCTGCAATAAAAAAGCCCCGTATGGGGCTTTTTGCGTATGCATAGATGTCGAGTAAATGAGAAAGCCGGTCTTAAGACCGGCTTTTTTTATTGCCGTATCGGCGAGCTAGCTGTCGCATGGCCGCCGGATGCTTGTTTGGGCAGGAAGCCGTTTTTTCCCGCTTAGTAAGCCCATGCCCCCAGCTCCCGCCGGGGGCCTCCCTTTACGGACTCTTCTTCAACACCTGTCGCTCCAGCAAGGAGCGCTCCACCTGCGCGTCCATCATCCGGTGCTGATGGTCGGTGTAGGCGTAGACATTCATCCGCCTTGCGCTGAGCGAGATCAGCCGCTCAAGGTGGTTGAAAAAGCCCAGCCAGTAGCCGCGCTGCTCGGTGCGGCTGAAGTCGATGTCGCGGGCGACTCGGCTGAGCAGGCCCTGGCCCACGTAAGCCGGGTTGTCCTTGAACCATTGCAGCAGGTGGGCGGCGCATTCCCGGCCGTAGGCCTGGGCCTGGGCGGGGGTGGCCGGCGCGGACGGCATGTGCCAGTAATGCGGATAGGTGCGTCCGGGAAGACGGATGACGAAGGGCAGCAGGACTTCCTGGGTTTCTAGGGCCGGGGTGCGGTAGCGCCGTCGGCGCGGGAAGAGAGATTGCGGCATGTCGTTACTCCTGCGATGAAACAAGATTAACAAGCAGCCTATCCGGTAGAGGATTTGGCAGGCGCGTGATGGGATTGGCATTACCGAGCCTCACGAACCCCGGCGAGCGCGTAGCGCTCTCCCACCATGCACCTGCCGTTAAAGCATGGCAAAGCGCAAGCATGCGCGTTGACGCGCATGCTTGGGTCGTGAGGCGTTTCGAGATGCCAATCTCGGTGCCGTGTTTTGCGGCACGCGGGGATTGTTGCCGACTATGCGGGCAGGGTCAAGGCGCGGTGGTCGCGTTTCAGCCGGCATGTGGAGCGGAACAAGCCGGCTGGGGGTGTTGGCGGCGGCGGGCTAGAATCGATAGTTCCATCTCAGACGGAGCTTGAACATGATTGTCAGAACATGGCATGGCTGTGTGCCGCGGCGGCATGAGGCGGGGTTTGCCGCGCACCTGGAACAGACCGGCGTCCAGCACTCCAGAAGCATTGCCGGCAACCTGGGGGCTTTTGTCCGCCAGGAAGAGAAGGGGGAGTGGACGCATTTCTTTTTGGCCACTTTTAGAGCGGCTAACAAAATTCCTGATACTGCGTTGCGCCGACTTGCCGTACTCAAGTACTGCCTGCGTCGGCGCGCCTTGCCTCAGTGGTGAAACTGATTTTTGTTAGCCACTCTTACTGGGGGGGCTGGAGGCGGTCAGGGCGTTTGCCGGCGACAACTACCATATCGCCGTCACTTACCCGGACGATGAGCAGTTTGAGCTGTTGTCCGATCCTTATGTGTTTCAGCATGAAGTCAGCGAAATCGCCCCGTTGTAAGCGCCCGTTCAATGTCTGCCGCGCGCCGGCGCGGGCGACGTCGAAAAGGCCATCGATTTAATCGCTATTCGCCTGCTCATCAGGGCGTGGCTGCTGTTGCGGCGTCATCACCGGCTCAGCCTGCCGGCGCTCAACCTTCTCCGCCTCGTGCTGAGGCGACGATGCCTCTTTGTTCTCTCTCTTGAACATATCGGGCGGGTTTGGCATCCGCATCAGTTGTTGCTGCATGCGAAAACTCTCCGTCATGGCCTTGTGTATTTGGGTAAAAGCCGGGTGAGAGGGGGAGAGTGAATCCGCGGAGACCGCCGCGCTGTATAGCGCTAGCGGCAGCAGAAGGGCGTGGATACGCATTTTGTTCCTGACAAAGTTCTGGCCGCGGGGGGCGCGGCGCTTGGCTTGTATGGCTTGGCTGGCGCGCTTCCGCTGTGAGGAGGCGCGTGGCTGGACTGAAGACAGGCGGACGGAAGCGAACGTCTGAAAGATAGGGAATTCTATCTAACCATGCTCAAAGGTCAAGCCCACGGAAAATCCGCCGCCTGGCGCGGCGCGTGGAGGCCGCCGCGCCGCCGTTGGTTTAGAGCCTGTTTACGATCTCGCGAGCTAGAGCGAGACAAGGCGTTGCGGCTGAGAAAGCGGAGTGTACAAAGGGTACATGAGCGTACTCACCGTGTACGCATCCACGACGCGCAGCAGATCGTAAACAGATTCTTAGGCCGGTGCGCGGATCAAGTCGCGGATGCCGGCTTCCACCGCTGCCGGGTAGTCGAAGCCGGCGCGGGCGGCCACTTCACGCGCCACTTGGCTGTACAGCCGCAGGGTGGCGTGGAAGGCGCGTTCGGCGTCGGCGGCGTCGAAGCGGCCAAATACCTGATGCAGCGCTTGCCAGTGTGCCGGCTCGGCCCAGTGTTGCAGCCGGGTGCCGATATGCCAGCAGTCCGTCGCCGCGTTGGGGCGGCTATGGGCGTGCCATTCCAGCATTTCCAGCAGCAGTTCCTTCATGGTCCAGTCGCGGAATTTGACGACGAACAGCTCGCCGCGCGCCAGATATTTGGGGATGTGAAAGGCCTCGAACCAGAACTCTTCCACCCGCTCGCGGAACGCTTCCGCCGTGGGCAGGGCCGGTGCGGCGGGGCGGCTTTGCGGCGCGGGTAGGTCTTGGGCCGCGCCGGTTTTGTCCAGCAGCACGCGGTAGCCGCGCTGGTACAGCGGGTCCAGCCCATGCTCGCGCATGGCGTGCAGCCGGGCGGGGCCGGCCAGGGTGAAGTCGATTTTGACGCCGTCGCCGTAGATGGCCAGGCGAGTGGGCCAGGCTTGGCCTTCGCCCAGGCGCAGCACGGTGAGCAGGGGGCCGATGTCGCGCAGCCAGCCGTCGCCCGCGGCCAGCGCCGCCGGGTTCGGGCCGATGATTTCCAAGTCCAGATCGGAGTGAATGTCGGCGCTGCCGTCATCGCGGGCAAAGGAGCCGGTGAGGATCAACGCGTCTACGTCCGGGCGGTTGTTCGCCCAGGCGATGGCGCTTTCCAAGCGCTGGTTTTGCGGGGCGAGGCTCAACATGCGGGGCGCTTTCGGCGGGTGATGGGTTTGGGTAGGCCGTCGCCGGGCGGGGAAGTTCCGGTTTCAAGCCACAGCGGGTCTGCCGCTGCTGGATTTGAGCTTAGCGCGCGGCGGGCACTCCCAGGCTGTTCAAGGTTTCGGTCGTCATCAAGCTGGTGACCGGCAGGCCTTGCATGGTTTGGTAGCGGGTGAGCGCCGCCCGGGTTGCCGTGCCGAACACACCGTCAATGCCGCCGCTGTAAAGCTTCAGGCGGGTCAGTGCAATCTGTACCCGCATGATTTGCAGCCTTCTCTTTTCGGCCAAGGATTGAACCGGGTTGGTTTGCGTGGCAGGGGCGCTGGCCGCGGGGGTGGGCCTGGAACGGTTGTAAGAGGGGGTTGAGTGGCTGCGCGGGTAGATCGTGCTGTTGGATGAACTGCCGCTGTCGTCTATGGGGGCGGGGTTGTAGCTGTAGCCGCCACCAGACCCGGAGTAATGAGAAGAGTGGGAGGAGTGCGATGAATGTGAGCTATGGCTGGAGTGGGAGCGGTGCGATGCGAACAGATTGTCCAGCGGGCCGTTCAGCGGGCGGAGTTGCACCGGGTCAAGTTTCAGCGGCTCTAATGCCGGCGCATCGTTCAGCGTGGCGGCGCTTGCCTTTCCCGAGACCAGCGGTAGTCCGGCCAGGAAGAGGGTGAGTGATTTAATGAACTTGCTCATGGGTTTGCCTCATTGAAATGGCTTTGATTGCAGTGGGTTTCCAGCCGCGCTCATGCCAGGCGAAAAG
This sequence comes from Chromobacterium sp. FG89, assembly GCF_057808735.1. Lineage (NCBI taxonomy): Bacteria > Pseudomonadati > Pseudomonadota > Betaproteobacteria > Neisseriales > Chromobacteriaceae > Chromobacterium > Chromobacterium sp. FG89. The sequence goes on from NZ_JBMDIQ010000020.1 coordinate 13,531, forward strand.
ACCGGAACAGGAGGATTGAACGGAGCAGCCTTGGCATTCGGGGGCATAAACTTGCTTCCAGTCCGAAATGCTGCGATGCGCATCAGGCCAGAGCGTTTCCGGCAAGGCGCACAGCGGGGCGTTCATGAGTACGTAAGGCACACGGCCGCGGCGCAAAGCGGTGGCGCCGGCAAGCAGTTGGGGCTGCCAGGCGCGCAAGTCGACTTCGCAGAGCTCGCGGTTGGCCAACGCAAAGCCGATGGGTTCACAGCCCATGAGGGCCACTTGCTGGACAAAGGGCAGGTTGCGGGCAATGAAGTGGCAGAGTTCGGACAACTCTCGCAGCACCGGTTCAATGAGGACGATGCGCAGCTGTATGGGTTGCTGGAAGTCTTGCAGCGTCAGCAAACCTTCCAGCGTCTGTTCAAAAGCGCCGGGGGACTGCACGACGAAGTCATGCAAGAACTCAACGTGTCCGTAAAGTGGCACGAGCCAGCGCACGGGTTGCGCCAAATCCTGCAGCAGGCTTTGCGCCAGCGGCGCTTTGGCAAAGAGCCGGCCATTGGTGAGGACCTCCAGACCGGTTTGCGGGTGCAGGCGCTGGAAGGTGTCGATCACTTCTCTCAGCGCGGGCCCCGTCAGAAGCGGCTCGCCGCCGCTGATGCCAAGCAGGGAGGGCGATGTCTTGATGTGGCGAGCCAGTTGCAAGGCTTCATCCACCAGCCAGGAGTCGTCGTGCTGAGTGGGCGGTTGCGAACACATCAAACAATAGCTATTGCACCGGTTGGTCAGAAACAGGGAGTGGTGTAGATCGCTTTGGCGATAAATGATGTGGGCGTGTTTTGAGCCTGGGGTCAGGGTAAGGATGTCTTCTTGTTCCAGGCTGGCGGGAGGTCCGATAACCGCCGGCATGGCGCTTAGGAGCGCCGCATCGTTGTTTGGGAGGTAGGCGGCCACATTGCTCAGGCCGGCTTGCGTCAACGTTTCCAGTTGACGCAGTTCTTCCGGGGAGGATGCGGGCACCAGAAAATTCAAATCCGGTTCCCATTCTTGCTGTAAGCCGGAAAGCGTGCAGACGCGGCAGAGTTGACGTCGTTGGATGCCCTGCAGCTTGACTGCCAGTTTACGCATGGGCTTCGCTCTCCGCTCTTGGGTGGGCCCAGCGATGCGCAATATCGAGGAACGCTGGCTGGCCCTCTTGCAGCAGGGTGAACATCAGGTCGAACATCCATTGGCTTTTCTGGCAATGCTCGGTGAAGTGTACCGGGGCGTAGGGGCTGCCGAACTGACTTTGGGCGTTGACGGGATCAGGGCCGCAGTAAGCGTTGTAAGCGCAGCTTTGGCAGCCGGGGGTGAATTCCACCAGGCTGGCTTGGATCAAGTTGCGCTGCGTTTCCGAGTTCAGCAGCGACTCAAGCGGCTCTCCAATACGGCCAAGCCGTAGGGAGTTGTCTCCCATTTCTTTCAACATGCGAGCTTCGTCTCCGGGGTAGACAAAGCCGTCGTAGTTGTAGAGCAAGCAAGCCAGGCCGGTGCCGGTGGGGCTTTGCAGATCGACGAAGCCGCCATCGAAAGGGGAGAGAATTTTGTTCAGGTGGATTGCCGCGGAGACTTCCACCAAGGGCGTGCCCTGCCGGTTCCAATACAAGACCCGTTCCAGCGCGGCTTGATAGAAGGTCTGGAATTCCTCCAGGCTGTAGCCCAATTTGATTTGGTTGCGGCGAGCGAAGCCGTAGGAGCTTAGCCTCCGGATAAAAATGTCGCCAAACCCCAGCTTTACATATTCATCGACAATGGCTTCCGCCTGGCTTAAGGAGTCCCGCGTGGTGGTCATCAAGGCGGAGACGGCGTCGTGACCCAGTAGCTCCCTAGCCATTTCAATGCCGGCTACCGTTCGCTCATAGGCGTTGCGCGTAGGGGTTGGGCGGTTTTTGTTGTGGAGCGAGGCTGGACCATCGATGCTGGTGGACAAATAGATTTGATGCTGTCGGAAGAAGTCACACATTGCGGGCGTCAGTTGGTGCAATGTCGACGCGACCACGAAGCGCAGCCTGCGTTGCTCGCTTTGATTGCGTTCCAGCAGGTAGTCCACGGCCTGACGTATCAGGTCGAAACGCAGCAGAGGGTCTCCGCCCTGGAACTCCACCGTCAAGGTGGGAGATGGGCTTTCAAAGATGGTGTCGCAGGCGGCAATGAGGTCGGCCGGCGACATGGAATGGCCATCGTCTTCAAGAGAGCGGCTGACCTGGCAGTAGCGACAGGTGTGAGCGCACTGCAAGGTGGGGACGATCAGGTGCAGGCTTGGGCCTGTCAGCACGGTTTCACGCTTGGCGGCGATGCGGGAGGCTAGTAAGCGCAGCGAGCCGCGTGAATGGGCGCTGCCCATGAAGAATTTGGATTGCAGTTCGGCGCGCTTGGTATGAGGAAGGTTGGCCGGCGCGTTGATCAGCATGTCCAGCTCCGTCGCTTGCAGGAAGGCATGATCGCCGGTGGCGCTGATTGCGACGAGAGAAGCGTCAGGGAGCCGCCGGAATTGAAACGGGTATACAGAAGGCGAGAGCGGCATCTTAGCGCCCCAGTGTTCGGCGCAGGATGCCTTCAATCGACGCGCGGATGTCCGTACAGGACTTCAAGTGGATTTCTTTTCTCAGCCTTTGATCAAGAAGGGCCTGAATCAAACGTTGTTGAAACGCTGCTGCGGACAGTTCATTTTCTATGGCAGCCTCCAAGGCCGGGACGTCGTTCTCATCCAAAGAGACTCTCGTGGCGCCGGGACAGAATATCAGGGCTGAGGCGAGTTCTTCCGACGTCACGGGAAAGGGCAAGGAGATAGGGTGCCATTGGTAGGGGCGGGCAAGCTCTATCACGCTGATTGTTGGTTCTGCCATGCCAATAGCCTGCTCATTTCCCGTTAGTCAATTGGAGATATGTGCAAGCATATTCCATGCTATGTGCATTGTCTAATGGGGCAAGGCAGATCGTGATCTTTTTCGGCAGGCTTGTTTGGACTCGTTCTTGGCGCGTGGTTCTGAAGGAGGTCGGGGCCCGTCGTCTCAGCGCGCGGGCTCGCTCAGTCGCCGCCGCAGGGCGGCGAGCAGGGTGTCGCAGGCGCTCAGTTGTTCCAGCGCCAGCCATTCGTCGGGCTGGTGCGCCTGGGCGATGCAGCCAGGGCCCAGCACCACGGCGGGGATGCCGGCTTGTTGAGAGAACAGCCCGGCTTCGGTGCCGAAGGAAACCTTGGCCGGCGCGCGGGCGTCGCCTAGCAGCGATTGCGCGAAGCGCACCACGTCGGCGTCCGGCGCGGTGAGCAGGCCGGGGTAGGCGCTGCGTTCGGTGAAGACGATGTCGGCGTCGGGGTCCACGGCGCGCATGGCGGGCAGCAGTTGTTGGCGGGCAAAGTCCATGATGGCGGCCAGCAGCGTTTGCGGCTCGTCTTCCGGCAGGTGGCGGATTTCAAATTCGAATTCGCTGTGCTCGGGGATGATGTTGAGCGCGGTGCCGCCGCGCATGGCGCCCACGTGCAGGGTGGTGTGGGGCGCGGGGTAGAGCGGGTCGAACGGGCCTTCTGCCGCGCGCCGGCGCGCCAGTTGGCGGATGAAGACGATGAGTTCCGCCGCGTATTCCACGGCATTGACGCCGGCCTGGGGCAGGCTGGAATGGCCGGCCTTGCCGCGCAGGCGCACATGGTAGGCGAGCTTGCCCTTGTGGGCGGCCACCACGCGCATGAGGGTGGGTTCGCCGACGATGGCCATTCTGGGCAGGGCCGGCAGCCCGCCCAGCACGTCCAGCAGCCGGCGCACGCCGATGCAGCCGATTTCTTCGTCGTAGCTCAGCGCGATGTGTAGCGGGGTGCAGAGCCGGGCGGCGGCGAAGTCCGGCACGGCGGCCAGCACGGCGGCGATGAAGCCTTTCATGTCGGCGCTGCCGCGGCCGTAGGCGCGCTGCTCCCGTATTTGGAGGCGGAAGGGGTCGCCGCTCCAGGCTTGGCCGTCCACCGGCACCACGTCGGTGTGGCCGGCCAGCATCACGCCGCCCCGGTCCGCGGGGCCGATGGTGGCGTAGAGGTTGGCCTTGCCGCCGTCTTCGCTGCGGATCAGCTGGCTGGAGATGCCCCAGCCGGCCAGGTAGTCGCGCACGAAGTGGATCAGTTCCAGGTTGGAGCGGTGGCTGACGGTGTCGAAGCCGACCAGCCGCTCCAGCATGGCCAACGAGCTGTAGCGTTGCATCATGGGTCTCCCGCCACGCCGTAGCTGGGCGCATGCTGCGGGGTCAGCGCCCGGGCAAGGTAGGCGTCCATCTGCGGCTGGTAGCGGCGCCATAGCTCGGCCAGTTCCGCCACCGGCTGGCCCTCGCTCCAGTCTATGCGCAGATTGATGGCCGGCCATGCGGTATCGGCTGTGGCCAGCAGGCCGGCGGAATGGATGGGGCCGGCTTCTCCGCCGGCGTCCACTGCGGCTTGCAGCGCCGCCAGCAGGCGTTCCGGCAGACCGCCGCCGGCGGCCTCGTAGGCGGCCACCATGGCTTGGGGCAGCTCGGCCGTGGCCAGCAGGTTGCCGCCGGCGGCGCAGTCGCGGCCAATGGCGGCGCCATGCAGGCCCAGCGCGTGCCGGCCGGTGATGACTTGCGGGCGGCCTTGAAGCGGGGCCAGCACCAGTTGCCGCCATTCCAGGTGAGGGTCCGCCGCCAGTAGGCCGGCGCGCAGCGCGTTGCCCGCGCCGCCGGCCGCCATCCGTTCCAGCGCCAGCGGGCCCAGCAGCGGGTTGCTGACGTTCTGGCTCAGCGCGGCGCCCACGCCGGCGCGCACATGGGCGCAACGGCTGGCCACGCAGATGCTGGAGGAGGCGATGGCGACGCCCACCATGCCGCTGTCCAGGCAGCGGGCCGCGATGGAGAAGGTCATCGGCGGCGCTCCTCGGGGATGACGGCGGTGACGTCGATTTCCACCAGCCATTCCGGGCGCGCCAGCGCCGACACCACCAGGCCGGTGGACACCGGGTAGACGCCTTTCAGCCATCGGCCCACCACTAGATAAACGGCTTCGCGGTAGCGCGGGTCGGTGAGGTAGATCACGATCTTGCAGATGTCGCCCAGCTCGCTGCCGGCTTCTTCCAGCAGCAGTTTCACATTGGCCATCGCTTGTTCGGCCTGGGCGGCCACGTCGCCTATGCCTACGGATTCGCGGCTGTCCAGGTCCTGGCCGATCTGGCCGCGCAGGAAGACGAGATTGCCGGCCACCACGGCCTGACACAGATCATTGTCCAGATTTTGCTCCGGATAGGTTTGCCGGGTGTTGAACGGGCGGATGCGGGTGTGGGTCATGGCGGGCTCCGTTAGGGCTGTGCGCGCTGGCCGGCGTCGCGGTAGGCGGCGTATTGGCGTTGGGTGGCGATGTGGTCGGCAATGAAGCGGGCGTCGTGCCATACCCCCCAGAGGAAGGAGGAGCCGCGGTGAGACAGCCAGGGCAGGCCCAGGAAGTAGACGCCCGGCTCGCTGGACACGCCGCGCTGGTGTTGCGGCTGGCCTTGTTCGTTGAAGGCCGGGACTTGCAGCCAGCTGTAGTCCGCGGCGTAGCCGGTGGCCCAGACGATGCTGGCGACGCCGGCCGTGGCCAGGTCCAGCTCCAGGATGGGGCGGGTCACGCATTCCGGGTCCGGCGGCATATGGCGCGCGGCCGGCTCCTCCGGCAGGTCCAGCCGGTTGCGTTCGATATAGGCGTCCGCCGCCGCCAGCAGGGCCAGGTAGTTGGCGTCGCCGCGGGCGAGGTTGTCGGCCAGGTCCGGGGCGAAACGGGCCACGCCGCGTTCAAACGCTTGGGCGCTGCCCAGCAGGGTGAGGCCTTCATGCGCCAGCGCGCGGAAATTCACGGTGCGGCCGCCGCGCGCGCCGCTGACGGCGATGGTGACGTGGGCGGCGTCCGGTTTGGGCGCGGTGGCGGTCCATTCGCCCAATACGCCCAGCCACCAGCAGAAGTCGCGTTGGCGGTAGGCGCGCGGCGGGCGGTTGTGCGCGCCCACGGAGAGATAGACGCGCTTGCCGGCGCTTTGCAATTCGTCGGCGATCTGCACGCCGGAGGAGCCAGCCCCCACCACCAGCACCGCGCCCTCCGGCAGCTGTTCCGGCGCGTGGTAGTGGGCGGAGTGGATTTGCGTCAGCGCGTCGTCCTTGGGCGCGATGGCCGGGATGACGGGCTGTTGGAAGGGGCCGGTGGCGGCCACCACGCGTTCGGCCTGGAAGGCGCCGGCCGAGGTTTCCACGATGAAGCCGGACCGGTCCGGGTGGCGGCTGACTTTCAGCACCTCCACCCCGGTGCGGATGGGCGCGTTGAATTTTTGGGCGTAGGCGGCCAGGTAGTCCGCCACCCGCTCTTTGGGCGCGAAGGCGTCCGGGTCCAGGCCGGCGAATTCCAGGCCGGGAAAGCGGTCATGCCAGGCCGGGCCGTTGCAGACCAGCGAATCCCAGCGTTGGCTGCGCCAGCGTTCGGCGATGCGGTGGCGCTCCAGCACGATGTGGGGCACATCGTGGCGGCTCAGGTGTTCGCTGATGGCGATGCCGGCCTGGCCGGCGCCGATGATCAGCGTGTCTGTCGTTTCGATTGCCATCTTGACGCCTCCTGTCGCGTGCTTGACAAGGGCAGTCTACGAAGCCAGTCTGGATACGGAAAATAGTTATATCTTCTGCATTGGATAATTTTTAATTATGCAATACACCCTGAGGCAGTTGGCTTATCTGGTCGCCGTGGCGGATCACGGCAGCGTCACTGAGGCGGCCAAGGCGCTGCACACGTCGCAGCCCGGCGTGTCCAGCGCCATCGCCCAGCTGGAGGAGGTGTTCGGCCTGCAGCTGTTCATGCGCCACCACGCGCGCGGGGTGTCGCTGACGCCGGCCGGGCGCAGCTTCATCGCCGCCGCGCGTCAGTTGCTGAAGCAGGCGGAGGAGTTGACGCCGCAAGCGCAGGCGATCAGCCAGTCCTTGCGCGGCCGGGTGACGCTGGGCTGTTTCACCACCATCGCGCCCATCTTGCTGCCGCGGCTGTTGTCCGCTTTGCGCGACGTTCACCCGGAGCTGGAGGTGGATTTGCTGGAGGGCGATGCCCGGCAGCTGCGGGAGGCGCTGGCGGACGGGCGGATCGAGCTGGCTTTGGCCTACGACCTGGGTCTGCCGGAAGGCTTGCACAAGTTGCCGCTGTCCGGCGCGCGTCCTTACGCCTTGGTGGCGGCGGATCATCCGCTGTCCGGGCGCGGCAAGGTGTCGCTGGCGGAGCTGGCGGCGGAGCCCTTGGTGCTGCTGGACCTGCCGCACAGCCGCGAGTATTTCCTGTCCTTGTTCCGGCAGCAGCGGCTGGAGCCGAAAGTGGGGCTGCGCACGATCAATTTCGAGCTGGCGCGCGGGTTGGTGGCGGCGGGTTTCGGCTACGCCTTGCTCAATTTGCGGCCGGAGGTGGACCTGGCTTACGGCGGCGGCAAGCTGGCCTGCCTGGACATTGCCGACGAGGTGCCGCGGTTGCCCATCATGCTGGCCTGGCCGCAGGCCTTGAGGCTGACGCGCAAGGCGGAGGCCGTGCGTGAGCTGTGTTTGCAATTATTGGGAGGCGCTGCCGACGAGGGACGCCCTAAGAACCTGTTCAAAGTCTGCTGCGCTTCGGCGATACGGCGTTGAAACCGAGCTCAAAATGCTCATGTACCACTTGTACATTCCGCTTTTTCGCTCGTTTCCGCCTTGTCTCGCTCTTGCTCGCGAGGCTTTGAACAGGCTCTGAGGGGACTTTGACCGTTTGTTCATCCACAAAAACACATTTGTGATAATGTGGTACTGATCTATCTATCTGGAGTAACAGGCCATGAGTCGTTTGACCATTGATGTGACCGAGCAGCAGCACCAGGCTCTCAAGGCGGCGGCCGCGTTGCAAGGTAAAACGATCAAGCAGTACGCTCTTGAGCGGCTGTTTCCTTCGGCATCCGACGAGGGCCAGGCGCTTGAAGATTTGAAAGCGCTGCTGGCCCTCCGCATGGCCGAGGCGCAGAGCGGGGAGGTGATCGACCGCAGCATCACCGATATTGCCGGAGATGCGCTGGCATCGAGCAAGTCTGCGTGAGCAGGCCTTATATCCTTACCAAGAGCGCCGCTGCCGATATTCGAGAGCTCGCTCGCTACACCGCTAAGCACTGGGGCGATTCGCAGTGTCGGACCTATATCGAGCAAATCGAGAAGGCTGCCGCCGCTGTGGCAACTGGCAAAGGGGTGTTCAAGGATATGAGTTCGCTGCTTCCCGGCCTAAGGGTGAAGGCGGCTGGGCGCCATTACATTTTCTGTCTTCCTCGGGTGAACGGTCCGGCTTTGATTCTTGCCGTCTTGCATGAGCGAATGGACATCATCGCCCGTCTCAGGGACAGGCTGGCTTATTCCGCTGAATAGAGGCGGCATCGTTTGATGCAAAGCTGTTCTAAGTGGCGAATAGCTTGGTTTGGTGGTTTTCTCGTCAGATTTTTCCAAGTTTTCAAATGAAAAGGCCAGGCAGTAGCCTGGCCTAGCCGCGCGCTTATCCATCCCTCTAGCGCAGGTCCATCTCCTCCGCGGTGCGGTCCACGGCGATGCGGGTCTTGTCTATGAGTTCGTCGATCTCGCTCCGGCTGATCACCAGCGCCGGCGCCATGATCATGCGGCCAAGCGTGGAGCGTAGGATCACGCCCTCGTCAAAGCCTATGCTGCGGCAGCGCCAGCTGATGTCGGTTTCGTCGGCGAAGCGCTGCCGCGTGGCTTTGTCGCGGCAGAACTGCAAGGCCGCCACCAGGCCGGTGCCCTGGATTTCGCCCACTAGCGGGTGTTGGCCAAACACCTCGCGCAGGCAGGCTTGCAGATAGGGACCGGTGTCCGTCCTGGCGCGCTCGACCAGTCTTTCGTCTTGCAGCACGCCCAGATTGGCCAGCGCCACGGCGGCGGCCACCGGGTGGCCGGAGTAGGTCAGGCCGTGGGCGAAGACGCCGCCTTGCTCCACCAGCGTTTCGCCGATGCGGCGCGACAGCACCAGGCCGCCCATGGGGATGTAGCCGGAGGTCAGGCCCTTGGCGATGCTGAGCGTGTCCGGCTGAAAGTTGAAATGCTGGTGGGCGAACCATTCCCCGGTGCGGCCAAAGCCGCCTATCACCTCGTCGGCGCATAGCAGCACCTCGTATTGGCGGCAGATGCGCTGGATTTCCGGCCAGTAGCTGTCCGGCGGAAAGATCATGCCGCCGGCGCCCTGGAAGGGTTCGGCCACGAAGGCGGCCACCTTGTCGGCGCCCAGCGCCAGAATCTTGTCTTCCAGCTCTTGCGCGCATTGACGGCCAAACGCTTCCGGACTCAGCCCGCCGCCGTGGGCGAACCAGTACGGCTCGCCGATGTGCTCCACGCCGGGGATGGGCAGGTCTCCCATCTCGTGCATGAACTTCATGCCGCCCAGGCTGGCGCTGCCCACGGTGGAGCCGTGGTAGCCGTTGTGGCGGCCGATGAAGATTTTCTTGTCCGGCTTGCCCATCACGTCCCAATAACGGCGCACGCAGCGGATCAGCAACTCGTTGGATTCGGAGCCGGAGTTGGTGTAGATCACGTGACGGTAGTCGCCGGGCAGCAGGGAGAACAGCCGCTCGGAGAGTTCGTTCACCGCCGGGTGGGTGGTGTGGAAGAACACATTGTAGTAGCTGAGCTGTTGCAGCTGCCGGGCGGCGGCGGCAATCAGCTCCTGCCGGCCGTAGCCCACCTGGGTGCACCACAGGCCGGACATGCCATCCAGATAGCGCTTGCCGTCGGTGTCCCACAGATACACGCCCCGGCCCTCGGCCATTACTCGCGGGCCCTCCTGGTTCAGGGCTTTCTGGTCTAGAAAGGCGTTGATGTGGTGGGCGGCGTCCAGTTGCTGGTAGTCGCGGGTGCTGCGGCGGGGCGTGGAAGCGGTCATGACGGTCTCCTTGTCGGGGATGGGGCCGGGCCAGGCCCGGCGTTAGGCGTTTGGCTAGTGCCGGGTCAGCGCCTGGTCCAATGGTTCCGGGCGGAACAGCGGTTTGCGCATCACCAGCTTGATCCACAGGACGGCGATCAAGGACACCAGACCCAGCACGATGCCGGCGCTGGCGAAGATGGCGGCGCTCATGTCAGGGCTGGGCGACACGTGGTAGATGGCGATCAGCATGCCGACGATGCCCAGGCATTGCGGCAGCGGGTAGAACGGGGTTTTGAAGGGGCGGGCCAGCGTGGGGTAGCGGCGGCGCAGGGCGATCACGTCCAGGTGGCAGATGATGTAGGCCAGCAGCCAGGCGATGGCCGCCGCCAGCAACAGCAGGCCTATGGTGTCGGGGTCGTCTCCCATCAGCAGCACCGGCGCGCCGGTGATCAGGGCGACGAAGAGCACCGCCACCCATGGGGTGCGGTAGCGCCGGCTCAGCTGTTTGAACTGAGGAAAGACCTGGCCGTTGCACGCCATGCCGTACAGCATGCGCGGCACCGCCGCCAGGGAGCTGTTGAGCGTGCTGCAGGTGGCGGTGAAGGCGATCACCACCACGGTCAGCTTGCCGGCCTGGCCCAGCAGCGCGGTGGCGTATTGCAGGTGCGGCAGCGGCGCGGCGGTCAGGGTGGCGCGCGGCAGGTGGTAGAGCGCGCCCATGCAGTAGAGGGCGATGGTGATGAAGATCACGCTGAGGCCCAGCATCATCGCCAGCGGGATATCGCGTTGCGGGCGGCGGCTTTCCTCCACCAGCGGGCAGGTGAATTCCGCGCCGACAAAGCCCCAGATCGCCAGCGCTCCCAGCGTCAGCACGCCGGCGCCCAGCGGGTTCCAGTCGCTGTTGGCGGCCTGGGCCAGCGCCGGCGGGCCGCCGCCGCTCAGCGCGGTGGTGCCCAGCGCCAGCAGCGCGACGATCATCACCAGGGCCAGCGCCGATTGCAGGCGGGCGAACACATCGATGCCCAGCAGATTGAGCAGGGTGAAGATCAGCAACACGCCGTAGGCGACGCCGTTGAGGGGAAAGACGCCGGGATAGACCTGGTTGACGATGCGGTCTAGCAGCAGGAGTTCGGCGGACAGGGCGAACATCGCCACCACCACATAGCCGGAAAAGGTGGCCAGGATGGCGGGGAACTGGCCCAGGGCCACCTCGGTGTAGCTGCTGAGGCTGCCGGCGCGGGGAATCATCAGCGCCAGTTCGGAGAAGGATACGGCGTAGCAGAGCGCCAGCAGGAAGGCCAGGCTCAGCGGGATCAGAAAGCCGATGCCGGCCATGCCGGCGCCTTGCAGCATCAGCACCATCACGCCTTGGGATACGACGAGGCCGATGGCGACGGCGAGCAGCGGGGCGAGGCCCAGGCTGGCGCGAAAAGGGGCGGGGGCCGGCGGCGGAGCAAGGTGGGCTTGCGGTGTGCGCATGGTGGGTCTCCTACTATCTTGTTGTGCCGACTGCGGGACGGCGCTTATTCGTCTTGCCATTGCACCCAGGTGGTTTTGAGGTGGGTGTAGTGGTCGACGGCGTGCAGCGACAGGTCGCGGCCAAAGCCGGACTGCTTGCAGCCGCCAAACGGCAGGCCGGGGTCCAGCGCGTCCACGGTGTTGACTGAGACGGTGCCGGCGCGTAGCCGGCGCGCCACGCGGTGGGCGCGCGACAGGTCCCGGGTCCACACCGAGGCGGCCAAGCCGTAAGGGCTGTCGTTGGCGATGGCCACGGCCTCGGCTTCGCTGTCGAAGGGCATCACCGCCAACACCGGGCCGAAGACTTCCTCGCGCGCCAGCGCCATGTCCGGGCGGACATCGGTGAAGACGGTGGGGCGGATGTAGCAGTCGCCGCCGTCCAGGCTGAAGCGCTCGCCGCCGCACAGCAGGCGGGCGCCTTGGCGGCGGGCTTGGTCGATGTGGGCCATGATGCGCTCCGCCTGGCGGGCGTCGACGATGCAGCCGCTGCGGGTGGCCGGGTCCAGCGGGTTGCCCGGTTGCAGCGCGGCCGCCTCGCGCAGCAGGCGTTCCAGGAAGGCGTCTTGAATGGAGCGTTGCAGCAAGAGCCGCGAGTTGGCCGAGCACACCTGGCCCTGATTGAAGAAAACGCCGAAGGCGGCGCGCCGGGCCGCGGCGTCCAGGTCGCAGTCGTCGAACACCAGATTGGGGCTTTTGCCGCCGCACTCCAGCGCCACTCTTTTCATATTGGAGTCCGCCGCGTAGCGCAGAAAGGCTTTGCCCACTTCGCTGGAGCCGGTGAAGCTCAGGCAATCCACGTCCGGGTGCAGGCCCAGCGGCCGCCCCACCTCGTCGCCGTAGCCCGGCAAGACGTTGAGCACGCCGTCCGGCAGGCCGGCTTCCTGGGCCAGTTGGGCCAGGCGCAAGGCCGACAGCGGCGATTGCTCGGCCGGCTTCAGGATCACGCTATTGCCGGCCATCAGCGCCGGCGCCAGCTTCCACGCGGCCATGTCCAGCGGGAAATTCCATGGGATCACCGCCGCCGCCACGCCCAGCGGTTCCCGGGTGATCAGGGCCAGCGCGTCGTCGGCGCCGGGGGCGGCCTCGCCGTACAGCTTGTCGGCGGCTTCGGCGTACCAGTCGAACACGCCGGCGGCGCCCGGCACATCGATATGGAGCGCATCGGCAATGGGCTTGCCGATGTCCAGGCAGTCCAGCAGCGCCAGTTCGTCGCCATGCCGGCGGATCAGCGCCGCCAGTTTTTGCAGCACGGTCTTGCGCTGGCGCGGGTGACAGCGCGACCAGACGCCGGATTCGAAGCTGGCGCGGGCGGCCCGCGCCGCCCGTTCGACATCGGCCTCGCCGCAGCGGGCGATCTCGGCCAGGGGCCGGCCATGGATGGGGCTGGTGTCGGTGAAGGTGCGCCGGTCGGCGGCGGGCACGAAGCGGCCGTTGATGAAGGCGAGGCAAGGCGAGCGCAAATCGGCGGCGCGGTCTTGCCAGTAGGCCAGATCCTGCATGGGCATGGCGATCACTCCTGTTCAGGCGGCGCGACGGGGTGGGGGAAGCGCTCACATCACGGCTGGTCTTGTCGCGCAGGCTGGAGCCATACTAGTCAGTCCCCTTGGCGGCGGACATCACGCGAAAGCGTTAGAGCGGAAGGCGGGACTAACCTGATCGGGGTAGCTGGCATGCAGCTGAATGTGGCGGATCTGGTGTTTCACCAGCAATTGGGGCGCTTGTTGGACGGCGTCGACAACGCGGCCTTTTGGCAAGGGTTGGCCGCGTTTCTACGGGAACGCCTGAGTTTCGATACCTGGGTGGCGGTGCTGTTTCGCCAGGAGGCGCCGCCGTGGGTGCTGGCGGATCACGCGGCCAATTACGCCGCCGACGATTTGTTCGCCGACTACCGGCGCGGCCTGTATCTGTTGGACCCGTTTTACGGTTTTGCGCTGAAGCGCCCGGCCGCCGGCGTGTACCGGCTGGACGAGGTGGCGCCGGACCGTTTCCGGGAGACGGAGTACTTTCGCCGTTACTTTTCGCGCAATGTGGTGGCGGATGAAATCCAGTTTCTGCAAGTGTTGCCGGAGGGCGTGCTGTCTCTGTCGCTGGGCAGCAAACGCCGCTTCAGCGAGCAGGAACTGGGCGTTTGCAATCTGTTCGCGCCCTGGTTGCTGCCCTTGTCGCGGCTGGCCGCGCGTCTGGACGAAGGGCTGCGTCAGCCGGCGGCCAGGACGGGCAGGCAGAGCCGCCGGGAACTGGAGGAGGCGCTGCGCGCGCAGGGCTCCTCGCCGTTGACCAAGCGGGAGGTGGAGGTGGCGCTGCTGATACTCGGCGGCCACTCCACCAAGGGCGTGGCGCGCGAGCTGGGCATTTCGCTGGAAACCGCCAAGGTGCACCGCCGCCATCTGTACGCCAAGCTGGGCGTGTCCAGCCAGGCGGCCTTGTTCCTGCTGCTGGCGGGGATTCAAGCCTGATGCCGCAGCGCAGCGGTGAAACAGTTAGGGTTAGTTAATGCAGGTCGTGCCGATACATGAACACCGGCAGCCGCCATTCGCGCCAGATGGCGGCCAGGCGGATGGCGAGGCCGACGGCGAAGCTGGCCAGCACGTTGAGATCGTGCGGCACGCCCAGCTTGATCAGGCCCAGGTAGAGCAGGGCCACGGCGAAGGAGACGCTGGCGTACAGCTCCTGGCGGAAGACCACCGGCACGCGGTTGCACAGCACGTCGCGCAGGATGCCGCCGGCAATGCCGGTGATCATGCCGGCCATCACCACCACCACCGGGTGGTAGTCCATGGACTGGGCCACGCCGCAACCTATGATGGTGAAGGCGATCAGGCCCAGCGCGTCCAGCACCAGGAAGACGCGGCTCAGGCGTTTCATATAGCGGGCCACGAACACGGCGGCCAGGCCGCCGGCGATGACCAGGCCGACGTATTCCGGGTGTTGGGTCCAGCCTATCGGGTAGCGGCCCAGCACGATGTCGCGCACGGTGCCGCCGCCCAGGGCGGTGAGGAAGGCGATGACGGTAACGCCGAAGATGTCCATATTGCGGCGGCCGGCCGCCAACGCGCCGGTCATCGCTTCCGCGGTGATGGCGATCAGATAGATCAGGGTAAGCATGTAGTTGCAATGGTCAAACAGGCTGGCGCCGAGGTGAGCGGCGAAGCCGGGTGGGAAAATGGGTTGGCAATGGGCGGGCCATGCCAGGTGGCGCGCAGCCTGGGCAAGCGTTTCGAACACGGGTTTTCCTTGAGAGCTGGTGCACGATCTGCTGCGCTGCGACGATACGGCGTTGAAACCCGCTTCGAAATGCTCATGTACCACGTGTACATTCCGCTTTCTCAGCTGTTTTCGCCTTGTCTCGTCCTTGCTCGCGAGATCGTGAGCACGTTCTGAGCACGGCCGGCGGGCCGCGCATGGGCGCGGCGCTGCCGGCATTGCCTCTCCCCTTGTCCTTTTACCTGAGAGTTAGATGACGGGCGCGGCCTGTGTGCGGGCCTTGCCGGGTGTCACTTGCCCCTTCGGTGGGCGGCTAAGGGCCGGTCACATCATCCGACGCGCTCTCGCTGAAGCGTAGCAGATGATGAACGGGCGCTTAGGGCCTCTCTCCAATCGGCTGGTATCCATGGGCTGCGGTACTGTTGCCTGAGCGATTATGGGAGTTTGCGTCTTCGGCGGGGGCGCATGCCCCTCTCTCCCGCAGCAGGCAAGGATATTAGCGTTTGCTGTATTGTTCAGTCAACGACTGTATACATGGGGCGAGGCAAAAATGTTGCAGTGCGGTATCAACATGAAAACGCCCGGACGGCGGTTTGGCTGTCCGGGCGTTTTTGCGCTGGCTGATGCTTAGTTGCTCGGCGTTTTGGGCTTGGCCGCGTCCTTGCCGGCGGCGGGTTTGCGCGCGGCCGGGGTTTTGGCTGCGGGGGCTTTGGCCACGCTGGCTTTGCCCGCTGGCGCTTTGGCGGTTTTGGCCGCCGGGGGTTTGCCGGGCGCCGGCTTGGCCGCGGCCGGTGTGCTGCTGGCGGGTTTGGCGGCCGGAGCGGGTTTGGCGGCAGCGGCGCTGGGCTTGCCGGCGGTGGGCTTGGCCGGGGCTTTGGCGGCCGGCTTGCGCGGCGGCGCCGCTTTCTTGGCGGGCGCGCTGGCCTTGGCGGCGGGGGCCGCGGCGGGAACGGTTGAGGCTGCCGCTATGGCCGGCTCGGCGGGCGGCAGGATGGCCGGCGCCGCCGGCGCGCGGGTGTCCAGTTGCAGCGCGTGGGCCGCTTGGTCCAGCCTGAGCTGTTGTTCCGGGGCGATGTCGCCGCTGAGCGCCAGCAGTTCATGCGCCAGCTGCCAGGCCTGGCGGCGGCGGTGTTCTTCCGGCAGCAGCTTGGGCAGGCCGGCCAGCGCGCGGGCTTCGTCCAGCCGCACCAGGAAAACCTGCTTGCGGGCGATGTCTTTCAGCTCCATCAGGGTCAGCGGGTATTCGTGGCGGATGTCGCGCATGATGCGGCGGATGGCGTTGAACGGGCGCTCGTCTATGATGCCGCGGCCAATCGCCACATAGGTGAGCAAGCGCACGAAGCCGTCGGCCAGGGAGCCGCTTTCGTAAGCGGGGTCCAGCACCTGGCGCTTGAGTTGCAGCCTTTCCTGTTTGTTCCAGCTGTCGCAGCGGGCGGCGCGGGCTTCGCGCGCGGGCTGCACGCCCACGACGGAGGCCAGCCACGGGGATTCGTACACGGCTTTGAA
Source organism: Chromobacterium sp. FG89 (assembly GCF_057808735.1). Taxonomy (NCBI): domain Bacteria; kingdom Pseudomonadati; phylum Pseudomonadota; class Betaproteobacteria; order Neisseriales; family Chromobacteriaceae; genus Chromobacterium; species Chromobacterium sp. FG89. Next base: position 29,651 of record NZ_JBMDIQ010000020.1, read on the forward strand.
GCAGTGTTCGGTGGCGGCGTCGCGCAGGTCGCGGTAGCGGTCCAGGCTTTGCGTCATCCAGCTAGACCACTGTTCTTGCAACCGCCACAAGGGGTTGTCCGCGCTCACCGGCCGGCGGTGGGCGCGCACGTATTCCGCGGCGGGTTTGAGCCAGCCGAGCCAGGGATTGAGCGGGGAGATCAGCGTGCGTTCCAGCCGCGCCGGGTTGAGCTGGCGCAGCCATTGGGCGCTGGCTTCGTTGCTGACGGCGCGCACGGCCGGGGAAACGAAGCGGTTGTAAATGCCCTGGTTGATTTCGGAGACGCGGCGCACCGCTTCAAAGGCGCGTTCGTCTTCGCGGCCGTCGTCCAGCGCCAGGATGTCGGCCACTTCGCGGGCTTCGAAACGGATGATGTAGCGGCCCTTGATGTATTCCTGGCCGGGGGTGTTGGGGGCCACGTCTTCGATGACGGCCTCGTACAGGCCGGGGGCCAGCACGTCGATCAGGTCCAGCGCGCTGGCGAACTCGCTGTGCTCGCGGTTGGCGATGCCGGCGGAGACGAAGATGCCCAGGTGGCCCACCTTGTTGTGCAGGCAGTAAATGATGGTTTGTTCGTTGTCGCGGATGTCTTCCGCGTTGTCGTACAGGTCCGGTATCCAGTTCAGCGCCTGTTGCGGCGGGGTGATGTTGTCGCCCCAGGAGGCGAACACGATGATGGGGGAGCGGATGTTGCGCATGTCCACGCGGTGCTGGTCGCTGCTGACGATCTTGCCTTCCACCAGGTGGTTGCCCACGAAGAGCTGCTGGGAAATCCATTCCATTTCCTGCTTGTTCAGCAGGTAGTGGCCGCCCCACCAGCGTTCAAAGCCCAGATAGCGTTCGCGCTCGGTGTCCACCTTGGCGTACAGATTGTAGGGCTTCTTCCACAGGGTGTTGGCCGGGTCCAGCTTTTCAAAGTTGTTGACCAGATGGGCGCCGTCGAACTTGCCGTTGCCCAGATCGCCGGCCAGGGAGGCGGTCCAGGTGCCGCCCAGCATGCCGCCGGAGTAGCGCATCGGGTATTTGCCGGTGACGCCGGCCCAGTAGGACAGCGGGGTGCCGGCCAGCAGGATGGGGCCGCACAGCTCCGGCGCCACCGAGGCCAGCATGGCCAGCGCCCAGCCGCCCTGGCAGTTGCCGATGACGAAGGGCTTGCCGTCGCTGTCCGGATGCAGTTCCCTGACCTTGCCGAGGAAGACGTATTCGGCGCGGCTGACGCTTTCTATGGTCTGGCTGGGCACCGGCTGGGGGAAGAACATGATGAAGTAGCAGGGGTGGCCCTGTTGCAGCGCGATGCCGATTTCGCTGTCCATCTTGAAGCCGCCGATGCCGGGGCCGTGGCCGGCGCGCGGGTCTATCACCACGAAGGGGCGCAGCGCCGGATTGGTGGCCGGGCAGCCGGCCGGCGGCAGGATGGCGGCTAGCGCGTAGTTGGCAGGGTCCGGCAGGCTGCGGCCGTCCAGGATGATTTTGTAGTCGAACACCAAGACAGGCGGCTTGCCGCTTTGCACGTGTTGCAGATAGTCCGCGCCGCGGTCATGCAGCACGTCCCAGTAGAGGATGCTGCGCTCGCAGGCGTCGCGCCAGTAGTCGGCGACCGGGTTGGAGGAGAAGAGCTTGGACCAGACGGCTGTTTGCGACCACATACGGCACCTCTTGGTTGGTATGACGGATAACTGGCTACTGTACCCTGCTTTTGTTGCGTTGCAATAGACAAAGTTCCTGCCAGGCGAACAACTGTCAGCGCAACACCACAGTGCGCCGCTCGGTGATGAAGACGCGCCGCTCCAAGTGGCTGCGCACCGCGCGCGCCAGCGCCTGGCACTCCATGTCGCGGCCGGCGGCCTGCAATTGCTCCGGGCTGTAGGCGTGGTCCACCCGTTCCACCACTTGTTCGATGATCGGGCCTTCGTCCAGATCGTCGGTGATGTAGTGGGCGGTGGCGCCTATCAGTTTGACGCCGCGCTCGTGCGCCTGCTGATACGGCCGCGCCCCCTTGAAGCCGGGCAGGAAGGAGTGATGGATATTGATGGCGCGGCCGGCCAGTTTTGCGGCGGCGGCGCTGGAGAGCACCTGCATATAGCGGGCCAGCACCAGCAGTTCCGCCCGGCTGTCCTCCATCAGCGCCAGCAGCGCGGCTTCCTGGCGCGGCTTGTTGTCCGGGGTGAGCGGCAGATGGTGGAAGGGCAGGCCGTAGGCCTCGGCGATGGGGGCGAGGTCGCGGTGATTGGAGACGACGGCGGCCACCGTCATGTCCAGATCGCCCATCTTCTGGCGATAGAGCAAATCGTTCAGGCAGTGGTCCAGTTTGGACACCATGATCAGCACCCGCGCGCGCTGGCGCCGGTCGTGCAGCCGCCATTGCAGGTCTTGATAGTGGCCGCTCATCCGCGCCATGCCGTCGGCCAGCCGTTCCGGGGCGAAGTCCGGCCGCTCCGGGTGGAAGACGCAGCGCACGAAGAAGCGCCGGCTGCGGGCGTCGTCGAACACCGCCAGTTCATCGATATAGCAGCCTTGCTGCTCCAGCAAGGCGGAGAAGCCGGCCACCTGGCCGGAGGCGCTGCGGCAGGCGAAGCTGAGCACGTAGGAGGGGGCGTCTGAGGTCATTGGCGTGTCCTGTTTGTGGGGCGGCACGGGCCAATCTAGGCCTTGTCCCGCGCGCGCGCTGTCCGCCATGCGTCCGCTTTGCGTGGATTTTGGACATCGCCGTGTCGCGTGCGGGCAAGAGGCCGTCCTTTCCAGCCAAATGCGCCGTCTGCGTCGCCCTGAGAATGAGGCCTTCCTCAACCTCGACAGCAGCGGCGCGGGCCCATGGCGGCCCGGCGGCGGGAGCGCAGATGGCAAACCGATATTCGCTGTGGAGCCTGATCCGGCACGGGCTTGGGCATCACCAGGGCTGGCAGCCGGCCTGGCGCAGTCCGCAGCCGGAAAGCAGCTACGACGTCATCATCGTCGGCGGCGGCGGCCACGGCCTGGCCACCGCCTATTACCTGGCCCGCATGTACGGCGTCCGCAAGGTGGCGGTGCTGGAAAAAGGCTATCTGGGCGGCGGCAACACCGCGCGCAACACAACCATCATCCGTTCCAACTATCTGTGGGACGAGTCTTCGCAGCTGTACGAGCACGCGCTCAAGCTGTGGGAGGGCCTGTCCCAGGAACTGAACTTCAATGTGATGTTCAGCCAGCGCGGAGTGATGAACCTGGGCCACAGCCTGGAGGACATGCGCGACATCGAGCGCCGGGTCAACGCCAACCTGCTCAACGGCGTGGACGCCGAGGTGCTGTCCCCGCGCGAGATCAAGGAGCGGGTGCCCTTGATCGCCATCGGCGGCGACGTCCGCTATCCGATCCTGGGCGCCAGCTATCAGCCGCGCGGCGGGGTGGCGCGCCATGACGCGGTGGCCTGGGGCTTCGCCCGCGCCGCCAGCGAATTGGGCGTGGACATCATCGAGGAATGCGAGGTGACCGGCTTGTTGATCGAGGGCGGCCGGGTACGCGGGGTGCGAACCGGGCGCGGCGAGATCCGCGCCGACAAGGTGGGCTGCGTGGCCGCCGGCAACAGTTCCACGCTGGCGCGGATGGCCGGCTTGCGGCTGCCGCTGGAAAGCCATCCCTTGCAGGCCTTTGTGTCCGAATCGCTGAAACCCTGCCTGGACACGGTGGTGATGTCCGGCGCGGTGCACGGCTACATCAGCCAGTCGGACAAGGGCGAACTGGTGATAGGCGCGGGCATAGATAGCTATCTGGGTTACGGCCAGCGCGGTAGCCCGCATGTGATCGAGCACACGGCGGCGGCCATCGTCGAGCTGTTTCCGTCCTTCTCGCGGCTGCGGATGAACCGGCAGTGGGGCGGCATCGTGGACGTGTCGCCGGACGCCTGCCCCATCATCGGCAAGACCCGGATCCAGGGCCTGTATTTCAACTGCGGCTGGGGCACCGGCGGCTTCAAGGCCACGCCGGGCTCCGGCCACGTATTCGCTCACACCATCGCTCATGACCAGCCGCATCCGCTGAACGCGGCTTTTTCGCTGGAGCGCTTCGCCTCCGGCCGCTTGATAGACGAACACGGCGCCGCCGCCGTGGCGCATTGAGGGAGACGCCGATGCTGCTGATTCATTGCCCGCATTGCGGGGAGGCGCGGGAAGAGGAGGAGTTCGACTACGCCGGGGAGGCCTTCATCGTCCGCCCGGCGGCGCCGGAGCAGGTGGACGACGAGGCCTGGGGCGATTACCTGTTCTGCCGCAAGAACCCGCGCGGCTGGCATTGGGAGCAATGGCAGCACGCCGCCGGCTGCCGCAAGGTGTTCGCCGTCCGGCGTCACACCGTCAGCTACGAGGTCGCCGGCAGCTGGACGCTGGCCGAGGGCAAGGCCCGTTATTTGCAGGAGGATCAGACGTGAGCGGCTATCGCATCCATCGTCCCGGCGAGCGCATCGACCGCAATCGGCCGCTGGCCTTCACCCTGGACCGCGCGGCCTATCACGGCTTCGCCGGCGACACCCTGGCCTCGGCGCTGCTGGCCAACGGCGTGCGGCTATTGGGCCGCAGCTTCAAGTACGGCCGGCCGCGCGGCATCGTCGGGTTTGGCGCGGAAGAGCCCAACGCCTTGATCCAGCTGGAAAGCGGCGCCTTGAGCACGCCGGATCTCAAAGCCACCCAAGTGGAGCTGTATCAAGGCTTGCAGGCCTTCAGCGGCTTGGGGGACGCATCCTGGGGCATGCGGCTCAAGGGCGCGCTGGGCCGGCTGGAGCGTTTCATGCCGCCGGGTTTTTATTACAAGACCTTCATGCAGCCGGCGGGAGCCTGGCCGTTTTACGAGCGCCGCATCCGCGAAGCCGCCGGTTACGGCCAAGCGCCGCGGCTGCCGGACCCGGAGCATTACGATCATCTGCACCACCATGTGGACCTGCTGGTGGTGGGCGGCGGCGCGGCCGGCTTGTGGGCGGCCACGCTGGCGGGGCGCGCCGGCCTGAAAACGCTGCTGCTGGACGAACAGGCGGAGATGGGCGGCTGGCTGCTGAGCGAGCGCCGGCTGCGCATCGACGGTCTGGAGGCGATGGACTGGACGCAGCAGCGCTTGCAGGAGCTGGCGGCGCTGCCCAATGTCCAGCGCTTGCCGCGCGCCACCGTCTTCGCCTTGCATGAGGGCAATCTGGCCTTGGCGGTGGAGTTGTTGCAGGACCACCTGCCGCCGTCGGAGCGCGATCCGGCCCGGCCGCGCCAGCGCCTGCACAAGATACGCGCGGGCCAACTGGTCTTGGCCAGCGGCGCCATCGAACGGCCGCTGGTGTTCGGCAACAACGATCTGCCCGGGGTGATGACCGCCGCCGCCGGCCACAGTTATCTGAACCGTTACGGCGTGGCGGTGGGGCGCCGGCTGCTGCTGCAGACCCAGAACGACGCCGCCTACGACGCGGCGCTGGAGCTGGCCTTGGCCGGGGCGGCGGTGACGCTGGCCGATGCTCGCCCAGCCGGCGCGGCGGCCTGGCGCAGCCGCGCCGCGCAGAATGCCGGCGTGGAGTTGCTGGCCGGTTACGGCATCGCCCGGGTGAACGGCGGCGCCGGCGTCAGCGGCGCGGACTTGGTGAAGCTGGCCGCGGATGGCCGGAGCGTGGCCGGCAAGGGGCCGCGGCTGGAGCTGGACGGCGTGCTCTCCTCCGGCGGGCTCAGCGCCACCGTGCATCTGTTCTGCCACAACGGCGGCCGTCCGCTGTGGCGTCCGGACCGTCTGTCCTTCGTTTGCCCGGACGCGGGCCGGCCCGGCGTCGTCTGCGTGGGCGCGGTCACCGGGCGCTGGGAGCTGGGCGAGGCCCTGGCCCAATGCCATGCCGCCATGCTGGCCCAGCTTGGCTGGGGAAGCCAGCGCGGTCTGGGCGCCGCGCCGCGGGTGGAGGCGGAGGAGGTGGCCGCGCCGCGTGAAATCTTCCGCTTGCCGGACGGGCGGCGCGAAGGCGTCGGCGCCAAGGCCTTCGTCGATTTCCAGAACGACGTGGCCGCCGCCGACATCCATCTGGCGGTGCGCGAAAACTACCGCTCCATCGAGCACGTCAAGCGCTACACCGCGCTGGGCTTCGGCACCGATCAGGGCAAGCTGTCCAACGTCAACGGCTTCGCCATCGCCGCCGAGGCGCTGGGCAAGCCCATCGCCGAGGTGGGCACCACCACCTATCGGCCGGCCTACACCCCGGTCAGCTTCGGCGCGCTGGCCGGCGCCCATGTCGGCGAGACCTTCGACCCGCGCCGCTACACCGCCATGCACGACAGCCATACCGCGCGCGGCGCCGAATACGAGCTGGTGGGGCAGTGGCTGCGGCCCTGGTATTTCCCGCAGCCGGGCGAGGACCTGCACGCGGCGGTGCGCCGCGAATGCCGCGCCGCCCGCCAGGGAGTGGCGGTGATGGACGCCTCCACTCTGGGCAAGATCGATGTGCGCGGCCCGGACGCGCGCGAGTTTCTGGGCCGCGTCTACAGCAACGCCTGGAGCAAGCTGGAGCCGGGCAAATGCCGCTACGGGCTGATGCTGGACGAAAACGGCATGGTGATGGATGACGGCGTCACCGCCTGCCTGGCGGACGACCATTTCCACATGACCACCACCACCGGCGGCGCGGCCCGGGTTTACAGCTGGCTGGAGCGCTGGCACCAGACCGAATGGCCGGAACTCAAGGTGCGTTTCAGCTCCATCACCGATCATTGGGCCACCACGGCGCTGGTGGGCCCGCAAAGCCGGGAGGTGCTGCGCAAGCTGTGCACGGATATTGATCTCGACCCTCAGGCCTTCCGGTTCATGGAGGGCCGCGTCGGCACCGTGGCCGGCGTGCCGGCGCGGGTGTTCCGCATCAGTTTCTCCGGCGAACTGGCTTACGAGATCAATGTGGACGCCGGCTACGGCCGTTATTTGTGGGAGGAGGCGATGCGGGCCGGGGCCGAGTTCGGCATCACGCCCTACGGCACCGAGGCCATGCACGTCTTGCGCGCCGAGAAGGGCTTCATCATCGTCGGCCAGGACAGCGACGGCTCGATGAGCCCCAACGATCTGGCCATGGGCTGGGCGGTGGGCATGAAAAAGCCGTTCAGCTTCCTCGGCCGCCGCTCCTTGCTGCGCGCCGACACCGCCGGCGCGGGCCGCAAGCAGTTGGTGGGCCTGCTGACGGAGGACCCGCGGCTGGTGTTGCCGGAAGGCGCGCAAATCCTCAACGACGGCAAGGACGCCGCGCCGGCGGCGATGCAGGGCCATGTCACCTCCAGCTACCACAGCGAATGCCTGGGCCGCTCCATCGCCATGGCGGTGTTGAAGGACGGCGTCCGCCGCGAAGGCGACACCGTGCATGTGTGGTGGCAGGGCCATAGCGCGCCGGCGCGGGTGGCGTCCGCGGTCTTCGTCGACAAGGAAGGAGAGCGTCAGCATGTCTGAATCCACATTCAAGCCTGTGCTGGAATCGCCCTTGCGGCATCTGGATTTGCCGGAAGCGGCCGAAGCGCGCCGCGCCGACGGCCGCGTCTGGGGCAATGAAGCGCCCAATCTGGGCTACGCGCTGCTGCGCGGCGACGGCGCCGAGGCCGGGTTTTTCGAGCTGACGGCGCGGATCACCGGGCTGGAGCCGCCGCGCCGGCCCAAGACCTTGAGCCAGGGGGAGGGCGGCGCGCTGCTGTGGCTGTCGCCGGACGAATGGCTGCTGATCAGCCGCCGCCAGCGCCTGGCCGGCTGGCTGCCGGCGCTGGAGCGGGGCTTCGCCGAGCAGCGCCTGTTCGCCCAGGCGCTGGACGTCAGCGGCGGCTTCACCGCCGTCTACCTGTGCGGCGAGCCGCACCTGGCCGTGCTGCGCCATCTGGGCGGCTACGATTTCGAAGCGCTGCGTCCCGGCCAGGGCGTCGGCACCTTGCTGGGCAAGGCGGCGGTCCAAGTGCTGCGCCTGGACGGCGACGGCGTGTTCGTGGTGTGCCGCCGCAGCTTTGCCGACTACGTCTGGCTGCTGTTGCGGCGCGCGGCCCGGCCTTACGGCTTCGCGGTGTGCGAGCTGCCGGAGGACGCCGGCCATCCGCTGTGGGCGCAACTGGCGCGGCCGGCGTCGGCGGCGGTCCTGAGCGAGAGCTCTTAGAACCTGTTTACGTTCTGCTGCGCGTCGGCGATACGGCGTTGAAACCGAGCTCAAAATGCTCATGTACCACGAGTACATTCCGCTTTTTCGCTCGTTTTCGCCTTGTCTCACCTTAGCTCGCGAGATCGTAAACAGGCTCTTGGAAGTTATTCAAGGTTCGCGGCGCTGCGGCGGGATAGTTGGACCGAGGCGTGGACAAGCTAGAAGGAGATGGCAATGGATTTGCACGCAGACGCGCTGGTGATAGACGGACTGATCATCGCCAAATGGGCGCGGCCGGTGTTCGAGGACATGCGCCGCGGCGGCTTGAGCGCCGCCAATTGCACCGTGTCGGTGTGGGAGGGCTTTCAGGACACCGTGAACAATATCGCCGAGATGAAAGGGCTGATCCGCGAGCACGGCGACCTTTTGACCCTGGTGCGCGGCGTCGAGGATATCCGCCGCGCCAAGGCGGAGGGGCGCACCGGCGTCATCCTGGGTTTTCAGAACGCCCATGCCTTCGAGGACAGGCTGGAGTCCATCGAAGCCTTCGCCGACATGGGCGTGCGCGTGGTGCAGCTGTGCTACAACACGCAAAACCTGATCGGCACCGGCTGTTACGAACGCGACGGCGGCCTGTCCGGCTTCGGCCGCGAAGTCATTGCGGAAATGAACCGCGTCGGCATCATGGTGGACCTGTCCCATGTGGGCGGCCTGACTTCGCGCGAAGCCGTTCTGGAATCGAAAAAGCCGGTCTGTTACTCCCATTGCCTGCCCTCGGGCCTCAAGCCGCATCCGCGCAACAAGAGCGACGAGGAGCTGCGCTTCATCGCCGATCACGGCGGCTTCATCGGCGTCACCATGTTTCCGCCCTTTCTGCGCCGCGGCATCGAAGCCACCGTGGACGACTACGTGGAAGCGATGGATTACGTGATCGCGCTGGTGGGCGAAGACTGCGTCGGCTACGGCACCGACTTCACCCAGGGCTACGATCAGGGCTTCTTCGACTGGATCACCCACGACAAAGGCCGGTATCGCCGGCTGACCGATTTCGGCACCATCCTCAACCCGGAAGGCATTCGCACCATAGGCGAAACGCCCAATCTGACCGCGGCGATGCAGCGGGCCGGCTGGCCTGAGCGCAAGATCCGCAAAGTGCTGGGCGAGAACTGGTTGCGGGTGTTCGGCGAGGTATGGGGGGCTTAGCCCCCCGGCCACAGCCCTGATCCCGCGTTGAGCCTCCTCGCGCGCAAGCGGCGCATGGGTATTTCTTAAAGAGCCGTTCAAAGTCTCGCGAGCAAGGGCGAGACAAGGCGAAAACAAGCGAAAAAGCGGAATGTACACGTGGTACATGAGCATTTTGAGCTGGTACTCACCGTGCAACGCTGCACTAAGCGCAGCAGACTTTGAACAGGTTCCAAGGCGGGCCCGCCGCATCCGAAGCATATTCAGGAGGACTTATGAAGCAAGTTAAAGTATTGGGGGCTTTGCTGTTGTCGGCCGCGCTTTGGACCCAGCCGGCGGCGGCGGAGACCGAGCTGAAGCACTGGCCGCCCAAGATCGCGGAACGGCTGAACGCCATGATCAAGGCCAATGCCCATAAGGGCGAATACGCGGTGTTCGACATGGACAACACCAGCTATCGCTACGATCTGGAAGAAGCGCTGCTGCCTTATATGGAGGCCAAGGGCTTGCTGAGCCGCGAGCGGCTGGACCCATCCTTGAAGCTGATCCCCTTCCGCGACGAGCCGGACCGGCCGGAAAGCCTGTACAGCTACTATCTGCGGCTGTGCGAGATAGACGAACTGATCTGCTACCCCTGGGCGGCGCAGGTGTTTTCCGGACTGACGCTGCGCCAACTCAAGACCCAGGTGGACGCGCTGATGGCCAGCGGCGCTCCGGTGCCGGTCAGGTACTTCCATCAGGGCAAGCCGGTGGAGGGCAGCGTGCCGGCGCCGCGCGTGTTCACCGGCATGGTCGAGCTGTACGCCAAGCTGCAGGAGAACGGCATCGCCGTCTATGTGATGACCGCGGCCAGCGAAGAACTGGTGCGCATGGTGGCCAGCGATCCGCGCTACGGCTACCGGGCGCCGCCGCAAAACGTGCTGGGTGTCAACCTGCTGCTGAAAGACCGAACGAACGGCGCGCTGACCACCTCGCGTTTGCAGATCAAGCGCGGCGGCTATGAGCCGGAACGCAATCTGGACCTGGAACTGACCCCCTATCTGATGAACCCGATGACCTGGTACGAGGGCAAGGCCGGGACCATCCTGGGCTGGATAGACCAATGGCGCAAGCCGGTGCTGGTGGCCGGCGACACGCCGCAGTCCGATGGCTACATGCTGCTGAACGGCATCGACACGGCCAAGGGCGGCTTGCGGCTCTGGGTAGACCGCAAAGCGGGCTATTGGGATCGGATCCGCAACTGGAGCCGGGAAGCGGCCAGGCAGCAGCGCAAGCTGGGCCTGCCGGCGACGGCGGACCGCAACTGGCTGGTGGTGAAGCCGGAGCAGATTCAATAAGCGCTGGAAGACGCGGAATGGGGCGCATGGGCATTCTCACGCCGCTGGCAAGCTTGTATCAGACCTTGAACCGCTTTAGCGCCGCTAACAAAACCTCGTAGAGACGCTGGACCAAGGCGCGCCGACGCAGGCAGTACCAGCAGGCGCAACGCAGGGTCGGGGTCGGCTTAGCGGGTCTTAAGGGAGGAAACGAATATGTTGAGGCAATGGTGTTGCATCCTACTGCTGCTCTTGTGTGTGCCGGCCCACGCGGCCGAGGCCACGCCCGGCAAACCGCTCATCAAGATCGGCTACGTCGAAGGCTGGGCGGACAGCGTGGTCACCACCCAGGTGGCGGCCCAGATCATTCGCGGCCGGCTGGGCCACCCGGTGGAGCTGATGCCGGTGGCCGCCGGCATCATGTGGCAGGGCGTGGCGCGCGGCGATCTGGACGCCACGCTGTCGGCCTGGCTGCCGGTGACCCAGGGCGCGTATTACCGGCAGTTCAAGGACAAGGTGCTAGACCTGGGGCCCAATTACGTCGACGCCCGCATCGGCCTGGTGGTGCCGGACTATGTGGCCGCCCGCGCCATAGGGGATCTTAACGCCGAGCGCGCGGCGTATCAGGGACGCATCGTCGGCATAGACGCCGGCGCCGGGGTGATGCAAAAGACCGAGGCGGCGATCAAGGCCTACCGGCTGAATTTGACGCTGATGCCCAGTTCCGGGCCGGGCATGACGGCGGAACTGGCGCGCGCGATCAACGCCCGCAAGCCCATCGTGGTGACCGGCTGGGTGCCGCACTGGATGTTCGCCAAATGGAAGCTGCGTTTTCTCGACGACCCGCAAAAAGTGTTCGGCGAGGCCGAGCACGTCAACAATGTGGCCCATCCCGGCCTGAGCGCCAAGGCGCCGCGGGTGCTGGCCTTCCTGCAGCGCTTCCGCTGGCGGCCGGAAGAGATCGGCCCGCTGATGCTGGCGGTGGAAACCGGCGCCAAACCCGCGGCGGCGGCGGCCTCCTGGATTCGGGCCCATCCGGAGCGGGTGGCGGAGTGGGCGCCCTGAACCACTGCGCGTTCAATGTCATGCCTCCCTTTGGCGGACCGTGGTCCGCCTTTTTTGCGCCCGCGCCGCGCGGTGTCGGCAATGGGCAAAAACCGGTCGCGCCGACGGCTCCGGCCCGGAATGGCCTGCGGCAAGATGCCGGCAATGACGGGCTGCGCCCGACTTGCTCAGAGCCGGTTCACCGTCTGGCGAGCAAGGGCGAGACAAGGCGAAAACCGCTGAGGAAGCGGAAGGGTCATGCGGCATATGGGCATTCTGAAGCCGTACTCACCACGCCATGTCCGACGAAGCGCAGCAGACCTTGAACAGGCTCTCAGGAGAACGGCATGCAACCGCAACTTCCCATCGACGTGGACCCCGACAGCGGCGTCTGGCGCACCAACGGCCTGCCCATGTTGTACGTGCCGCGTCATTTCTTCATCAACAACCACCTGGCCATGGAGGCGGCGCTGGGCCGTTACCAGTACGCGGACGCGCTCTACCAGGCCGGCCATCGCTCCGCCCACTTCTGGTGCGCCAGCGAGGCGGCCACCCACGGTCTGGCCGGCCTGGCCGTGTTCGAGCACTACCTGAGCCGGCTGTCCCTTCGCGGCTGGGGCCGCTTCCGCTTTTTGGAGGCCGACGTGGCCAGCGGCAACGCCCAGATCCGGCTGGACCACTCCTGTTTCGTGCTGGCCCAGGGCGAGGCCGGCGCGCCGCAAAGCGAGCACATGGCCTGCTATCTGTTCGCCGGCTGGTTCGCCGGCGCGATGGACTGGGTGGGGGAAAGCCTGGGGCGCGACTACCGCACCGTCTGCCGCGAAAGCCAGTGCGCCGGGCAGGGCGCGCCGTACTGCGCGTTCACGGTCCATCCCTTGTAGTCAGGGTCTGTTGACGTATGTTTTACCGCTGCGTTCGTCCCCAGCCGGATGCGGCGGCCGACAAAGCGAGGCACCTGCTGGGGACGAACCCGGAGGGCTGACCGAGGAAAGCCCCCTCTACGGCGTTGTCAGGCTTGGCCTTGGTTTACCAAGGCCTGCGCCCTCCGCCTTGTAGAGCGCACTTTTCTCGGTCAGCGCGGCGGGGAAAACATACGTCAACAGACCCTTAGGAGCCGGCCATGTCTTACCCGCATTTGTTCGAACCCATCACCCTGAACCGGCTGACCTTGCGCAACCGCATCGTCAGCACCGCCCACGCCGAGGTCTACGCCGAAGCCGGCGGTCTGCCGGGCGAGCGCTACATCCGCTACTACGAAGAAAAAGCCAAGGGCGGCCTGGCGCTGGCGATTTGCGGCGGTTCCAGCCCGGTGTCCATCGACAGCCCGCAGGGCTGGTGGAAATCGGTGAACCTGGCCAGCGACGCGGTGATAGAGCCGCTGGCGCGGCTGGCGGAAGCCATGCACCGCCACGGCGCCAAGATCATGATCCAGGCCACCCACATGGGGCGGCGCTCCAGCTATCAAGGCGAACACTGGCCGCATCTGCTCAGCCCCTCCGGCGTGCGCGAGCCGGTGCACCGCGGCAACGCCAAGATCATGGAGACGGAAGACATCCATCGCGTGATCGCGGATTTCGCGCTGGCGGCGCGGCGGGTCAAGGCCGCCGGCCTGGACGGCATCGAAATCGCCGCCGCCCACCAGCACCTGATCGACCAGTTCTGGAGCCCGCGCACCAATCAGCGCGAGGACGAATGGGGCGGCAGCCTGGACAACCGGCTGCGCTTCGGCATGGAGGTGCTGCAGGCGGTGCGCGCCGAGGTGGGCGCGGACTTCTGCGTCGGCCTGAGAATGAGCGGCGACGAATTCCACGAAGACGGCCTCAGCCACGACATGCTCAAGGAGATTGCCGCCGCCATGTCCGAAACCGGGCTGATCGACTATCTGTCGGTGATTGGCTCCGGCGCGGACACCCACAACAGCCTGGCCAACTGCATGCCGCCGATGGCGCTGCCGCCCGAGCCTTTCGTGCATCTGGCCGCCGGCATCAAATCGGTGTCCAAGGTGCCGGTGATGCACGCGCAGAGCATACGCGACCCGGTGCAGGCGGAACGCATCCTGGCCGCCGGCATGGTGGACATGGTGGGCATGACCCGCGCCCACATGGCCGATCCGCATCTGGTGATCAAGATCCGGGACGGCAAGGAAGACCAGATCCGCCAGTGCGTGGGCGCCAATTACTGCATAGACCGCCAGTACTACGGCCAGGACGTGCTGTGCATCCAGAACGCCGCCACCAGCCGCGAGTCCACCATGCCCCATCTGATCTCCCGGGCGGCGCGGCCGCGCCGGGTGGCGGTGGTGGGCGCCGGGCCGGCCGGGCTGGAGGCGGCGCGAGTGGCGCGCGAGCGCGGCCACGAGGTGGTGCTGTTCGAGCGGCAGCCGCAGGTGGGCGGTCAGATCCTGCTGGCGGCGCGCGCGCCGCAGCGTGAACAGATGGCCGGCATCGTGCGCTGGCTGGACATGGAAACCCAGCGCCTGGGCGTGGACCGCCGGCTGGGCGCGGCGGCGGACCGCTCCATGATCATGGACGAGCGGCCGGATATCGTGGTGCTGGCCACCGGCGGCCGGCCGCACACCAGCCAGGTGCCGGCCTGGGGCGTGGCGGAGGGACTGGCCGTCAGCAGCTGGGACATCCTGTCCGGCCAGGTGGAGCCGGCCCGCAATGTGCTGGTCTACGACGCGCTGAGCACCCACGCCGGCTTCGGCGTCGCCGACTATCTGGCCAGCCGCGGCAGCACGGTGGAAATCGTCACGCCGGACGTGAAGGTGGGCGACGACACCGGCGGCACCACCTTTCCCATCTTCTACCGCCGCCTGTACGCCCAAGGCATCATCCCCACCCCCAATGTCTGGCTGGAGGCGGTTTACGCCGAAGGCGACAAGAAAATCGCCGTGCTGCGCAACGAATACACCGAAGCGCTGGAAGAGCGGGCGGTGGACCAGGTGGTGATAGACAACGGCGTGCTGCCGGACGACGGCCTGTACGGGCAATTGAAGCCCTTGTCGCGCAACCGTGGCCAGACCGATGTGCGGGCGCTGTTCGCCGCCGAGCCGCAGCCCTGTCTGGACTGGCCGCTGGCGGCCGGGGAATTCCTGCTGTTCCGCGTCGGCGACTGCGTTTCCATGCACAACATCCACGGCGCGCTCTACGACGCGCTGCGGCTGGCCAAGGATTTCTGACATGAGTTTTCCCTACCTTCTCAGCGGCCTGTTCTGGTTGGGCGCGCTGCTGCTGAGCGCCGGACTGCTCCGGCGCGCGCGGCTGTGGCGGCGGGGGCGCGCCGCGCCGGCGTCCTGGCGCGGCCTGCTGGCCGCGCCCAAGCGTTACTTCGTGGACCTGCACCGCGTGGTGGCCCGCGATCCGGCCGCGGCGCGCGCCCATGTGGCGGCGGCCGGCGGCGGGACGGCGGCGCTGCTGCTGATCGCGCTCAATTACGGCCTGCTGTTGCATCAGCGCTGGCTGGACCTGCTGCTGGCGGCGTCGGCCGTTCTGATGCTGATCGGCGCGGCCTTGATGCGCGCGCGTCGCCGCGCGCCGCCGGCCCGGCTGTCGTTGGGAGAATGGCAGCGGCTGCCGGCGCGGCTGGCCTGTTTCGCGCTGGGCGCGCTGCTGGCGGCGGCGCTGGCCGGCGGCGAGGTCTGGCTGAGCGCCGCCGGGCAAGGGCTGGCCGCCGTCGCGTTGTCGCTGCTGGCCTTGGGCGGAGCGGAGCTGGCCCTGGGCATAGGCCTGGGCCGGCCGATGAAGCACGCGGTGGCCGGTTTGCTGCACCTGGCCTTCCATCCGCGCGCCGAGCGCTTCGCCGGCAAGTCCGCCGATCTGAAGCCCTTGAACCTGGCCGCCGGCGAGTTGGGCGCGGCGCGGGCGGCCGATTTCGCCTGGAACCGGCTGCTGTCCTTCGACGCCTGCGTGCAATGCGGCAAATGCGAAGCCGCCTGTCCGGCCTTCGCCGCCGGCCAGCCGCTCAATCCCAAGCGTCTGATCCAGGACCTGGTGGCGTCCATGGGCGGCGGCGGTCCGGCCTACGCCGGCAGCCCGCATCCGGGCCGGCCGGCGGCCGCGGCCGCGAGCGCGGACCGGGACATCGTCGGCGGCGTGTTGGCGGCGGACACCTTGTGGTCCTGCACCACCTGCCGCGCCTGCGTGGAAAACTGCCCGATGCTGATCGAGCACGTCGACGCGGTGATCGATCTGCGCCGGCACCAGACCCTGACGCGGGGCGAACTGCCGGGCAAGGGCGCGGCGGCGCTGGCCAATCTGCGCCATACCGACACTGTCGGCGGCCATCCGCTGCGCGCGCGCTACCACTGGGCGGCGGACCTGGACCTGCCGCTGCTGCGGGAGGGCGAGTCCGTCGATTGGCTGTTGCTGGCGGGCGAGGGCGCTTTCGACATGCGCTATCAGCGCGCCTTGCGCGCCCTGCTGACCGTGCTCAAGGCCGCCGGCCTGCGCGTGGCGGCGCTGGGCGAAGCCGAGCGCGACTGCGGCGACCTGGCGCGCCGCCTGGGCGACGAGGCGGGTTTTCAGCGGCTGGCGCTGGCCAATATCGCCACGCTGGGCCGCTATCGCTTCACCCGCATCGTCACGCCGGACCCGCATGTTTTTCATTGCCTGGCCAATGAGTACCCGGCGCTGGGCGGACATTACGAAGTCTGGCATCACAGCCGGCTGCTGGACCAACTGCTGGAGACGCGGGCGATCCGCGTGCGCTCCCGCGACTCGGCCGAGCCGCTGAGCTATCACGACCCCTGTTATCTGGGCCGCTACAACGAGGGCTACGGCGCGCCGCGCCGCGTGCTGGCCGGCATCGGCATCCAGGTGGTGGAGATGAGCCGCTCCGGCCGCGACGCTCGCTGCTGCGGCTGGGGCGGCGGGGCGGCCTTTACCGACGTGTCTGGGCCGCGCCGGATTCCGGACATGCGCATGGACGACGTCCGCGCCGCCGGCGCCGGCCGCGTCGCGGTGGCTTGCCCCAACTGCACCGCGATGCTGGAAGGCGTCAGCGGCGCGCGGGCGGAGGTGGTGGAGTTGGCGGAACTGGTGGCGGAGCGTCTGGAGACCGGCCCGGAGGCCGGGCCAGAGCGGGGCGATGCGCGGCGCGCGGCGGCGCAAGGCCGGCTGGCGAAGGAGGAGGCATGAAGATGATGCAGACCGCGCCGCGGGTGGACCCGCGCCGGCCCTGGGTGCGCTCGCCGGGCGGGCTCAAGCGCATCGTGCTGGGCGAGGACGGCGGCCTGCGCGACGCGCCGCCGGCGAGCGCGGCCAAGCTCAAGCCGCTGCGCAGCGCCGGGCCGTTCGATGGACGGCTGTTGGTGGTGGCGCACGCCGAGCGCGGTCAGCTGGACGAGGCGGCGCGCGAGGCCATCGCCGCCGCCGCCCTGCTGGCCGGCCCGCGCGAGGAGGTGCTGGCGGTCTTGTTCGGCATGGAAGGCTGCGCCGACGCCGAACTGGCGGAACTGGCCTTGGACCGCGTCTTGACGCCGGCCGATCCGGGCTTTGCGCCGGAAGCCAAGCTGGCCTTGTTGCGGCGGCTGTGGCGGCGGGAGCAGCCGCGCCATGTGCTGTTCGCCGACCGCGGCGAGGACGCCGATCTGGGCCGGCGCTTCGCCTGCCGCGAGCGCCTGTCGGTGCTGACCGATGTGGTGGAAATCGCCGCCGACGGCGTGCGCCGCCGCCGGCCGG
This sequence comes from Chromobacterium sp. FG89, assembly GCF_057808735.1. Taxonomy (NCBI): domain Bacteria; kingdom Pseudomonadati; phylum Pseudomonadota; class Betaproteobacteria; order Neisseriales; family Chromobacteriaceae; genus Chromobacterium; species Chromobacterium sp. FG89. The sequence goes on from NZ_JBMDIQ010000020.1 coordinate 46,973, forward strand.
GCGCGGGCTTCAGCGTGCACCCGCGCGCCCAGGCGCTCTTGCTCGCGCGCGGCGTGGCCGACGTCCGCCTGCCCTTCGTCGGGCGCGGGCTGCGGCAGGCTTGCGCGCCGGAGGCGGCGGAGGAGCGGGTGCGGGACCTGGGCGGCGTCGCCAGCCCGGCCTCGCAACTGGCGCTGGAAGAGGCGGACCTGATCCTGGCCGCCGGCAACGGGGTCAGCGACGTGCCGGCCTTCCTGCGGCTGGCGGAATCCATGGGCGCGGCGGTGGGCGCCTCGCGGGTGGCGGTGGACGACGGGCGTTTCCGCCGCGACCAGCAAGTGGGCGCCACCGGCCGCAGCGTGCAGGCCAGCGCCTATCTGGCGCTGGGCATTTCCGGCGCGGTGCAGCACCTGCAAGGCATCAAGGCCTGCCGCCATGTGATCGCGGTCAATCTGGACGCGGCCGCGCCCATGGTCAAGCGCGCGGACCTGAGCGTGATCGACGACTGCCAGTCCTTCATGCAGGCCTTGCAGGCCTTGCTGGAGCTTGAGAACAAGGAGATCGGACCATGAGCGAGACGGCGCTTTCCGCCGGAACGGCGGCGAAAACGGCGGTGCTGGTGGCCCCGGCGCCGCATCCGGTCAGCGGGCGGCCCTGCGCCGGCCCGGGCGATCTGGCGGCGCTGGCGCTGGCGCGCCGGCTGGGCCGCGCCTTCGTCGTCTTGCACGCCGGGGACGCGGACAAGGAGGCGCTGGCCGACTACCTGGCTCAGGGCGCGGCGGCCATCGCCGTGTTGCAGCCGCCGGCGGACAGCGACCCGACGCCGGCGCTGATCGCCGCGCTGGGCGGTTTCGAACTGATTCTGTGCGGCGAACGCTCCGGCGGCGGCGAGGCGTCGGCGCTGCTGCCCTATCTATTGGCCGAAGGCCTGGACCGTCCGCTCTTGCCCGGCGTGCTGTCCTTGACGGAGGAGGGCGGAGAATGGCGGGCGCTGCAAGGCCTGGCCAGGGGACGGCGGCGGCGGCTGGCGGCCCAGGCGCCGCTGCTGGCCAGCGTCAAGCCGGACGGCGCGGAGCCGCGCTGGTCCTGGGCCGGCTTGCAACGCGGCGTGGTGACGCGCCGCGCGGCGGCGGGGGAGCCCGTGCCCGCGCCCAGGCTGGAGCCGGCGCGGCGCGCCCGGGCGCTGGCGGCGCAGCGCAGCAGCGGCCTGGAGCGCCTGCTGGGGGCGATTGCCGGCGACGACGCGGCCGCCGGGGGGCGCGTCGTAAAACAGGGGGATTCCGTCGAGAAAGCGCAAGTGGTGCTGGATTACCTGCGTCAACATCGGCTCGTCGATTTTTGAGCCGCCCGCCATCAAAGGAGCGAGACATGTCCCACAGCGTCATTCCCTTCCCGGCTGCGACGACGGCCCCGCTGCGCGAACTGCTGGCCCGCCGCCGTCCCGGCCACAGTCTGGAAGCGCCGTTCTACCGCTCGCCGCAGGTGTTCGAGGCTGATCTCGAATACATCTTCCGCCGCCACTGGATCTATGTCGGCGTCAGCGCGGAAATACCCGAACCGGGCGACTACCTGACCGTGGAGCTGGGGCGCGATCCCATCCTGATCCTGCGCGACGACGACATGGCCATACGCGCTTTTCACAATGTCTGCCGCCACCGCGGCTCGCGGCTGTGCGCCGAGCGTCAGGGCTCGGTGGGCAATCTGGTCTGCCCCTACCATCAATGGACTTACGACCTGTCCGGCCGGCTGATCTTCGCCGATCACATGGCGGACGGCTTCGACCCCTCGCATCACAGCCTCAAGCCGGTGGCGCTGAAAAATCTGGAAGGGCTGCTGTTCATCTGCCTGGCCGAGCGGCCGCCGGAGGACATCGACGAGATGATGGCGCGGATGGCGCCCTATATCGCGCCGCACCGCATCGACGATTGCAAGGTGGCGGCCCAGGTGGACATCGTCGAGGCGGGCAACTGGAAGCTGACCATGGAGAACAACCGCGAGTGCTATCACTGCACCGCCAACCATCCGGAACTGACCGTCTCGCTGTACGCCTACAGCTACGGCTTCGCGCCCCGGGCCGAGCAGGCCTCCGGGCTGGCCGATTACCAGCGCGTCGTCGCCGAGCACCACGCGCGCTGGGAGGCCGGCGGTTTGCCCTCGGCCGAGATCGAGCGCCTGTCCGAGGTGTCCGGCTTCCGCGCGATGCGCATGCCGCTGGACCGCAAGGGCCAGTCCCAGACCGTGGACACCGGCGCGGCCTGTCGCAAGCTGTTGGGCGATCTGCGCGACCCGGCGTCCGGCGGCCTGTCGTTCTGGACCCAGCCCAACTCCTGGCACCATTTCATGGCCGACCACATCGTCACCTTCACCGCCTTGCCGCTGTCGGCGGAAAGCACGCTGGTGCGCACCACCTGGCTGGTGCGCAAGGACGCGGAGGAGGGCGTGGACTACGAGGTGGACAACCTCACCCGGGTATGGAAAGCCACCAATCAGCAGGACCGCCGGCTGGTGGAGGAGTCGCAGCGCGGCATCAACGGCTCCGCCTATCGGCCCGGTCCTTATTCGCCCTACACCGAGGCCTTGGTGGAGAAATTCACCCACTGGTACGCGCAGCGGCTGGGCGACGGCCTGGAGCGGGAACGGCGCGGCCATGAATAGCGCGCCGCCGGCCAGCCCATTGGATGATCTCCCGTCAGCCGCCGATCTGCCGCTGTGGCGGGCCGGCGAGGACAGCCTGCTCGTCTGCGTTCAGGCGCGGGAGGAAACCCACGATGTCAAAACCTTCGTGTTCCGCGCCGAGCCGCCGCGCCGCTTCCCTTATCTGCCCGGCCAGTTCATCACGCTGGAACTGGACATCGACGGCGCCGCGGTCAACCGCTGCTACACGCTGTCGTCCACGCCCACCCGGCCGGACCGGGTGTCCATCACCGTCAAGCGCATTCCCGGCGGCGTCGTTTCCTCTTGGCTGCACGAGCATCTGCGCCCGGAAATGGCGCTGCGGGTCTTGGGGCCGGCCGGCGAGTTCAGCTATGCGCGCCACGCTGCTTCGCCCTATCTCTTTCTGTCCGCCGGCAGCGGCATCACCCCGCTGATGTCGATGACCCGGGCGCTGACCGATCTGGCCTCCGGCGCCGACATCCTGTTCGTGCACAGCGCGCGCTCGCCGCGCGACATCGTGTTTCGCAAGGAATTGAGCCTGCTGGCCAGCATCCACCCCACTTTCAGCCAGGCGGTGATTTGCGAAAACCGGGCGGGAGAGCCGGATTGGGCCGGCCTGATCGGCCGGCTGGACCGGACGCTGATCGAGCGCATGGCGCCGGATCTGCACGCGCGCCAGGTGTTCTGCTGCGGCCCCGCGCCCTATATGGCCGCAGTGCGCGAGCTGCTGCGCCAGTGCGGTTTCGACATGAGTCGCTATCACGAGGAAAGCTTCAATTTCGCCGAACTCAGCGCGGCGCCGCCGGACGAGGCGGTGCGGACGCCGCAGCCCGGCGTCGAGGGCCGCGGCTTCAATGTGCGCTTCGCCAAAACGGGGGACGATTTGTCGGTGGCGCCGGGGCAGACGGTGCTGGCGGCGGCGCTGGCCAAGGGCATGCGCCTGCCGGCCTCCTGCACCCGCGGCGTGTGCGGCAGTTGCAAGAGCCGTCTGCTGGAAGGCCGGGTGGACATGCGGCACCAGGGCGGCATCCGGCCGCGCGAAGTGGAGCAGGGCTATTTCCTGCCTTGCTGCAGCTTGCCCTTGAGCGATCTGGTGGTGGATCGCTGAGCGCCAGTCCAATCCAAAGTCTCGCGAGCCAGGGCGAAACAAGGCGAAAACGAGCGAAAAAGCGGCATGTACAAGCGGCATTGCGCGTTTTGAGCTTGTACTCACCGTACAACGCTTCACGAAGCGCCGCCGTCTTTGACCGCTTCCGCGCGCGCGTCCGTCGCCTCCCCGTCCTTCACGCCTGCCCGGCCGCGGCCGGCGTTTTTGTTTTTGCCGTCGGCGGCGGATTGCGGTTTTTTTACGACACCGGCCGGCCGGGCCGGAGACGAAAGCCGGCGCTGGATTTGGCGGCCAGGCCTATGCCGGCCGGTTTTGCGCGCGGATGTCGGATTTGGACGGCTTGTTGTCGGAATACCCTTACTTGGCCCAGCCCTTCCTTCCTATCTTGAACCTTGATTTACATTAAACATTCTTCGAATTGTCAGTGGCCGCGCCGAAGGGAGCCGGGATGCAAACGATCAAGGTCGAGGTCAGAAACCTCCACAAGGTGTTCGGCGGCAAGCCGGCGGAAGTGATGTCCTTGCTGCGGGCCGGCGAGAGCAAGGACGAAGTGTTTCGGCGCACCGGGGCGGTGGTGGGCGTCAACGACGTGTCGTTCTCGGTGCGCGCCGGCGAAATCTTCGTGCTGATGGGCCTGTCCGGCTCCGGCAAATCCACGCTGATCCGCCTGATCAACCGCTTGCTGGAGCCCAGCGCCGGCCAGATCCTGCTGGACGGCCAGGACCTGACCCGGCTGTCGCCCAGGCAATTGGTGGCCTTGCGCCGCCGCGACATGAGCATGGTGTTCCAGAGCTTCGCGCTGATGCCGCACCGCACGGTGCTGGACAACGCCGCCTTCGGCCTGGAAGTGGCCGGCCTCGGGCGCAAGGCCCGCGAGGCGCGGGCGCGGGAAGTGCTGGAGCAAGTGGGGCTGGCCGCCTTCGCCGGCAAGTACCCGCATCAGCTCTCCGGCGGCATGCAGCAGCGGGTGGGCCTGGTGCGCGCGCTGGCGGTCAATCCCTCGCTGATGCTGATGGACGAGGCCTTCTCGGCGCTGGACCCGCTCAAGCGCGCCGAGCTGCAGGATTTGCTGCTGCAATTGCAGCGCGAGCAGCGCCGCACCATCGTCTTCGTCTCCCATGATCTGGAAGAGGCGCTGCGCATCGGCAGCCGCATCGCCATCATGGAGGGCGGCCGGCTGGTGCAGGTGGGCAGCCCGCGCGAAATCATCGAATGCCCGGCCGACGACTATGTGCGCAACTTCTTCAAGAGCGTGGACACCTCGCGCTATCTGCAGGCCAAGGATCTGATCGAAGCCGCGCCGCCGCCGCGCGCGACGGCCGCTCCGCACGTGGAGCCGTCCTGTAGCCTGTCCGATGTGCTGTTGCGGCTCCAGGGGCAGGCCGAACCGCTGCAGGTGCGCGACGACGACGGCCGCTGCCTGGGCGTGATCACCCCCAGCAGCGTGCTCAACAAGCTGTCCCAGCACCGCCCTAGCGCGGCCGCCCACCACTGAACCCCAACGGGCGTCGCCGGCGCGGGGGCGTGTGGCTCTCGCCGCCCTGAGCGCGTCCGGCGAGACGAGGAGCACGCCGCATGGCCGACACCAGTCCCCAATCCCCGCTGCCGATAGGCAGCTGGGTTAACCAGATCATCCATTTTCTGCTGGAAAACAACGCCGGGGCCTTCGACGCCGTCGGCGGCGGCATCGACTGGTTCGCCACCCAGGTGGAGGCCTTGTTGCAGGGCGTGCCGCCATGGGCGCTGGCCGGCGTGTTCGCCGGCGTCGGCCTGTGGCGGCTGGGCTGGAAGTTCGCCGTCTTCGTCTGCGCGGCGCTGGGCCTGATCTGGGCCACCGGCTTCTGGAGCCAGACCGTCGCCACGCTGGCGCTGACCCTGTCCGCCACCTGCGTCAGTCTGATGCTGGGCGTGCCGCTGGGCATCTGCTGCGCGCGCTGGCGCTGGGTCAACGCCCTGGTCCGGCCGGCGCTGGACTTCATGCAGACCATGCCGGCTTTCGTTTATCTGATTCCCGCGGCAATGTTCTTCGGACTGGGGCGGGTGCCGGGCATCCTGGCCACGGTGGTGTTCGCGGTGCCGCCGGCGGTGCGCTTGACCAATCTGGGCATCCGCCAGGTGAACCGGGAGCAGGTGGAGGCGGGCAACGCCTTCGGCTGCACCTCTTGGCAATTGCTGTTCAAGGTGCAGCTGCCCATCGCGCTGCCGTCCATCATGGCCGGGGTCAATCAGACCATCATGATGGCGCTGTCCATGGTGATCATCGCCTCCATGGTGGGGGCCGGCGGCCTGGGCAACGATGTCCTGGCCAGCATACAGCGGCTGGACGTCGGCCTCGGTTTCGAGAGCGGGCTGGCGGTGGTGCTGCTGGCCATCATCCTGGACCGGATCACCGAAAGCTTCGGACGCGCGCCGGAAGCGGGCGCCGCGGCCGACGGCTGAGGGTGAAACAGGAGGAAACCAGGGACGAAACAATACCTGCGCAACGGTTTTCAAGGCCGGCTGCGAACCGCTTCGGAGCAGAACAACAATTCTTGCAACGCACACATTGGAGGTCGTGATGGGACCGCAACAGATCGCCTCGTTGTCGCATATCGCCTTTTTGCTGCTGGACCGGTTTTCAATGATCGCGTTCTCCAACGCGGTGGAGCCGTTGCGCATGGCCAACTACCTGTCGCGCAAGAAGCTGTACCGCTGGAGTCTGCTGTCGGCGGATGGCGAGCCGGTCAGCGCCAGCAACGGCCTGAGCTTGTCGCCGATCTCCGCGCCGGGCCCTCCGCAACAGTACGACATGCTCATCGTCTGCGGCGGCTGCCAGGTGCGCGAGGCGGCCACCGACAAGGTGCAGGCGCTGATCCGCCGCTTCGCCGCCCAGGGCGTGCCGCTGGGATCGATCTGCACCGGCACCTTCGCGCTGGCCCGGGCCGGGGTGCTGAACGGCTACCGCTGCGCCATCCATTGGGAAAACCTGCTGTCCATCAGCGAGGAATTCCCCCGCACCCGCTTCACCTCGGACCTGTTTGTGCTGGACCGGGACCGCTTCACCTGTAGCGGCGGCACCGCGCCGCTGGATTTCATGTGCCATCTGATCCGCCACAAGGGCGGCAAGAGCCTGGCGGCCGACGTCTCGGTGCAATTCATCGTGGACCGGCTGCGCGACGACGGCGACCGCCAGCACATCCCGCTGCTGGCGCGCATCGGCACCGGGCACGAGGCCTTGCTGGACGCCGCCTTGTCGATGGAGAGCAATATCGAGAACCCGCGCTCGCTGGAGCATCTGGCGGCGGAGCTGGGCGTGTCGCTGCGCCATCTGGAGCGCTTGTTCAAGCGTTATCTGAGCACCACGCCGGCGCAATACTATCTGGACCTCCGCCTGCGCCGGGCGCGCGAACTGCTGCTGCAAACCAATATGAGCGTGATGGAAGTCACCGTGGCCTGCGGCTTCCTGTCCTCCTCGCATTTTTCCAAGTCCTACCGCGGGCTGTTCGGCTACCCGCCCAGCCGCGAGCGGCAGCAATACCTGGTGGCGGCCGGGGCCATCGCCTGAACGCCTGTTCAAGGCCGGCCGCGCCTTGTCTCGTTCCGGCTCGCGAGACCTTGAACGGGTGCTGGAAACCTAATTGGCGGCGCGGCAGCGGCCGCCGGGCGGACTTTCGCCATCATCGCTGCCCGGGAGGAAGGGATGAATCGATTCAAAGCAATGTCCGCGGCGCTGCTGCTGGCCATCGCCGGCAGCGCGGCGGCACGGGAGCCGGCCGCCTGCCGCAATGTGCGTTTCGCCGATGTCGGCTGGACCGACATCGCGGCCACCACCGGCATGGCCAGCGTGGTGTTGGAGGCGCTGGGCTACCGCCCCAGCGTGACCATGGCCTCGGTGCCCATCGCTTTCTCCGGGCTCAAGAGCCGGCAGATCGACGTGTTCCTCGGATATTGGAGCCCGTCGATGACGCCGCTGATCGAACCCTATCTGAAAGCGGGCCAGATCAAGGTGCTGACCGAGCCCAATCTGAGCGGGGCCAAGTACACGCTGGCGGTGCCGGACTACGTGGCCGCCGCCGGTCTGCGGGATTTCAAGGATATCGCCCGTTTCAAGGCGCAGCTGGACGGCAAGATCTACGGCATTGAAGCCGGCAACGACGGCAACCGCCTGATCGAGGACATGATCCGCAAGCAACAGTACGGCTTGGGCGGCTTCAAGCTGGTGGAGTCCAGCGAGGCCGGCATGCTGGCCGAACTGGAACGCGCCGAGCGGCGGAAGAAATGGATGGTGTTCCTGGCCTGGGAGCCGCACCCGATGAACGTCAGGCACAAGCTGCGCTATCTGTCCGGCGGCGACGCGGTGTTCGGCCCCAATTTCGGCGCGGCCAGGGTCTTCACCGCGCTGCCGCCGGATTACGAAGCGCGTTGCGCCAATGTCGGCCGCTTGCTGCGTAATCTGCGCTTCAGCACCGATATGGAAAACCGGGTGATGGGGCCGATCATGGACAAGATCAGGCCGGAGGTGGCGGCGCGGGAGTATTTGAAAAAGAACCCGGCGGTGCTGACGAGTTGGCTGGCGGGAGTGGACACCTTCGACGGCCGGCCTGGGCTGAGCGTCGTCGGCCAGGCGCTGGCGCGCTGAGAACCTGTTTACGATCGTGGCGCGTTTGATCGCAAAGGGGTCGCTTTGACTCAAGGCCGGCGTCGCTTTCTTTCCTAGCATCGGGAGCAGATGTCGCCGGTATCCGCCGGCGCGGCAGCGAGGAGACGATGATGACAGGCAATCGCGGAGTGGTGTACCTGGCGCCGGGCCAGGTGGAAGTGCGCTCCATACCCTTTCCGGAACTGGCGTCCCCGGCCGGGCGCAAGCTCGGCCACGGCGTCATTCTCAAGGTGCTGAGCACCAATATCTGCGGCTCGGACCAGCATATGGTGCGCGGCCGCACCACGGCGCCGGCCGGTCTGGTGCTGGGGCATGAAATCACCGGCGAGGTGATAGAGACGGGCGGCGATGTGGAAACGCTGCGCATCGGCGATCTGGTGTCGGTGCCGTTCAATGTGGCGTGCGGACGCTGCCGCTGCTGCAAGGAGCAGGATACCGGCGTGTGCCTGTCGGTGAACCCGGCGCGGGCCGGCGGCGCTTACGGCTACGTCGACATGGGCGGCTGGGTGGGCGGTCAGGCGGAATACGTGATGGTGCCTTACGCCGACTTCAACCTGCTGAAATTTCCGGACCGGGATCAGGCGCTGGCCAAGATCCGAGACCTGACCTGCTTGTCCGACATTCTGCCCACCGGCTATCACGGCGCGGTGTCGGCCGGCGTGGGGCCGGGCAGCACGGTCTACGTGGCCGGCGCGGGCCCGGTGGGCTTGGCGGCGGCGGCTTCCGCGCGCCTGCTGGGCGCGGCGGTGGTCATCGTCGGCGACGTCAATCCGGCGCGGCTGGCCCATGCCCGCGCCGTCGGCTTTGAAACCGCGGATCTGTCGCAGGACGCGACGCTGGGCGAGCAGATCGCCGCCATCCTGGGCGTTCCGGAGGTGGATTGCGCGATCGACGCCGTCGGTTTCGAGGCGCGCGGCCACGGCCACGCCGCCTCGCGGCAGGAGGCGCCGGCCACCGTGCTCAACGCCTTGATGGAAGTGACGCGCGAGGCCGGGCGCATTGGCATTCCCGGGCTCTACGTGACCGACGACCCCGGCGCGGTGGACGAGGCGGCCAAGCAGGGCAGCCTGTCGGTGCGCTTTGGCCTGGGCTGGGCCAAGTCGCACAGCTTCTTCACCGGCCAGACTCCGGTGATGAAGTACAACCGCGCGCTGATGCAGGCGATTCTGTGGGACCGCATCCCCATCGCCGAAGTGGTGGGCGTGGAGATCATCAGCCTGGACAACGCGCCCAGGGGCTACGCCGAGTTCGACGGCGGCGCGCCGAAGAAATTCGTCATCGATCCGCATGGGCAGTTGCGCTAGCCTGCTCTGTTGGCTGGGCATGGGCGGCCTGGTCCTGGACGCGCAGGCTTGGGATGTGTCCGCGACCAGCCCGCTGCCCGGCGGCATCGCGCCGGGGCAGCGCATGGTGGAGCCCAGGTCGAGCCTGGGTTCCGGGCTGCCGTCAACGTCCTTGACGAGCGACGTCTCTCCGCTGGAGGACGAAGCCGCGCTGCTCTCCAGCGCCTGCCGGAACCGCCACTTGAACCCCGAGGCGGTTCGGGCGCATGCTAAATCCCGGCTCAGCGACATCAGCGCCAGCGAGTTGAGCGCTTACCGCCTCGAAGGCATCGTGCCGCAGGGGCCGAACCGGCGCGGGCCCTGGAGCAGCTTCGACTGGGTGTTCACCCGGCCCGACGGCGTGTTGCTGGTGTTGAGCGAATGGGATTTCGTCGCCGACGGCGGCGGCGTGCTGGCGCTGCGGGAAGACATGAATATGAGCGTGCGGGGCCATCCGGCCCGCTTTCAGCTCAGGAGCACGCCCTCCGGCAAGCCGGTGTCCGAGCTGAGCTGGGCCAGCCGGCAAAAGCTTTACAGCCTCAAAGTATGGGACGAGGTCGGCCCCGATGCGCGGCAAACCTATAATTCGGCTTGGCTGCTGCGTTTGGCCGAGCAGATCAGGTAAGCGAAGCGGGGGCCTGTTTGCACTCATTGGGAATCGCCATGTCCTTGACCGCGGAACAACAGGCGCGCATCGCCGCGCTGGTATCGGATCATCAAGCGCAGCCGGGCGGTTTGCTGCCCTTGTTGCACGCCGTGCAGGACGAATTGGGCCATGTGCCGGACGCCGCGACGCCGGACATCGCCCGCGCCTTCCGCCTGAGCCGCGCCGAAGTGCGCGGCGTGCTCAGCTTCTACCACGATTTCCGCAGCGAGCCGCCGGCGCGCCACCAACTGCGGCTATGCCGGGCGGAGGCCTGTCAGAGCATGGGTTCGGAGGCGCTGGCGCAAAGGCTGCGGGCGCGCACCGGCCTGGACGACGCCGGCCGCAGCGCCGACGGCGGCCTGGAACTGCGGCCGGTGTACTGTCTGGGCGCCTGCGCCTGCGCGCCGGCCTTGCTGCTGGACGGCGAATTGCACGCGCGGATCGACGCCGCCGCGTTGGACGCCTTGCTGGCCGGCTGTCTGGAGGAGGGCGGCGCATGCTGACCTTCCATCTACCCTGTGATTCCGCGGCGCGGGCGCTGGGCGCGGACCGGACCGCGCGGGCGCTGGCCGAGGCGGCGGCGCGACGCGGCCTGGAAGTGGACATCCGGCGCAATAGTTCGCGCGGCCTGTACTGGCTGGAGCCCTTGCTGGAAATGGACACGCCGCAAGGCCGCGTCGGCTTCGGGCCCTTGACGGCGGCGCAGGCGGACAGCGTGCTGAGCGCCGTGCTGGAGGCGGACGGCCAGCATCCGCTGGCGCTGGGCTTGCTGGAGCGCCTGCCCTATCTGGCCGGCCAGCAGCGGCTGTTGTTCGCGCGCGCCGGGCTGACCCGTCCCTTGTCGCTGGACGATTATCTGGACCACGGCGGCTATCGCGGCCTGGCCCACGCGCTGGAACTGGGCGGCGAGGGCACGCTGGACTGCGTGCTGGAATCCGGCCTGCGCGGCCGCGGCGGCGCGGCCTTTCCCGCCGGTATCAAATGGCGCACGGTGCGCGAGGCGGCGGCGGACGGCAAATACGTGGTGTGCAACGCCGACGAGGGCGATTCCGGCAGCTTCGCCGACCGCATGCTGATGGAGGGCGACCCCTTTTTGTTGATCGAGGGCATGACTATCGCGGCGCTGGCGGTGGGGGCGACCCGCGGCTACCTCTATGTCCGCTCCGAATACGCCGCGGCGGCGGAGACGCTGCGGCGGGCGTTGGAGATCGCCCGCCGACGCGGCTATTTGGGGCCCGATCTGCAAGGCAGCGGCCGCGAGCTGGAACTGGAGCTGCGCCTGGGCGCGGGCGCGTATATCTGCGGCGAAGAAACGGCCATGCTGGAATCGCTGGAGGGCCGGCGCGGCGAAGTCCGGGCCAAGCCGCCGCTGCCCGCGCTCAGCGGCCTGTTCGGCCGTCCCACCCTGGTGCACAACGTGTTGACCCTGGCCTCGGTGCCCACCATCCTGGCCCGCGGCGCGCCGTACTACCGCGATTTCGGGGTGGGCCGCTCGCGCGGCACCATGGCGTTCCAGCTGGCCGGCAATGTGCGGCGCGGCGGCCTGGTGGAGCGCGGCTTCGGCCTGAGCCTGCGCGAGTTGATCGAGGACTACGGCGGCGGCTGCGCCAGCGGCCGGCCGGTCAAGGCGGCGCAGGTGGGCGGGCCGCTGGGCGCCTGGCTGAGCCCGGCGCAGTTCGACACCGCGCTGGACTACGAGGCTTTCGCCGCCGTCGGCGCCATGCTCGGCCACGGCGGCGTGGTGGTGTGCGACGACAGCGTCGACATGGCGCGGATGGCGCGTTTCGCCATGCGGTTTTGCGCCGAGGAGTCTTGCGGCAAGTGCACGCCCTGTCGCATCGGCTCCACCCGCGGCGTGGAGGTGATGGACCGGCTGCTGGCGGCCGGCGACGCCGCGGAGCGGCGCCGGCATTGGACTCTGTTGCGGGATTTGTGCGAGACCATGCGGCACGGTTCGCTGTGCGCGCTGGGCGGTTTGACGCCCTTGCCGGTGCTGAGCGCGGCGCGGGGTTTCCCCGCGGATTTCGGCCTGGACCCGGCCATCGTCGAGGAGGACGCGCCATGAGCTGCCAGTTTGACCCCAAGCCGGTCCCGACGGCGGACCTGGGCACGCCGGCGCGCGAGGGCGCGCCGGTGAGCCTGAGCATAGACGGCGTCGAGATCACCGTGCCGGCCGGCACCTCGGTGCTGCGCGCCGCCGCGCTGCAGGGCGCGCGCCTGCCCAGGCTGTGCGCCACCGACAGCCTGGAGCCGTTCGGCTCCTGTCGCATGTGCCTGGTGGAAATAGACGGCCAGCGCGGCTATCCGGCCGCCTGCACCACGCTGGTGAGCGCGGGCATGGCGGTGCGCACGCAGAGCGAGGCCTTGGCCAGGCTGCGGCGCGGCGTGATGGAACTCTATGTGTCCGACCACCCGCTGGATTGCCTGGGCTGCGCCGCCAACGGCGATTGCGAACTGCAGACCGTGGCCGGCCAGGTGGGACTGCGCGAAGTGCGCTACGGTCTGGCCGGGGCCAATCATCTGGCCGATGCCAAGGATGAGTCCAATCCTTATTTCGATTACGACCCGGCCAAGTGCATTGTCTGCAACCGCTGCGTGCGCGCCTGCGAGGAAACCCAGGGGACTTTCGCGCTGAGCATCGTCGGCCGCGGTTTCGATTCCCGCGTCCGCGCCGCCGGCGGCGCGGACTTCCTCGGCTCGGAATGCGTGTCCTGCGGCGCCTGCGTGCAAGCCTGTCCCACCGCCACGCTGGTGGAGAAAAGCGTGGTCGCGCAGGGGCAGCCGGAGCGCAGCGTGGCGACCACCTGCGCTTATTGCGGCGTGGGCTGCGGTTTCCGCGCCGAACTCAAGGGCGAGCGCGTGGTGAGGATGACGCCGGACCGGGACGGCCGCGCCAATCACGGCCATTCCTGCGTCAAGGGCCGCTTCGCCTGGGGCTACGCCACCCATCCGGACCGCATCGTCAAACCCATGCTGCGCGCCGGCATCCACGAGCCCTGGCGGGAGGTGAGCTGGGAACAGGCGCTGGAGCATGTGGCCGGCGAGTTCCGCCGCCTGCAGACGCGCTACGGCCGCGACGCCGTCGGCGGCATCAGCTCCAGCCGCTGCACCAATGAGGAAACCTATCTGGTGCAGAAGCTGGTGCGCGCCGCCTTCGGCAACAACAATATCGACACCTGCGCCCGCGTCTGCCACTCGCCCACCGGCTACGGCCTCAAGCAGACTCTGGGCGAATCCGCCGGCACCCAGGATTTCGATTCGGTGCTGAGCGCCGACGTGATCCTGGTGATAGGCGCCAACCCCAGCGACGCCCACCCGGTGTTCGGCTCGCTGCTGCGGCGACGGCTGCGCGAGGGCGCGCGGCTGATCGTCATCGACCCGCGCCGCATCGATCTGGCCGATTCGCCGCACGCGGCGCCGGCGCTGCATCTGGCCTTGCGGCCCGGCAGCAATGTGGCCGTGCTCAACGCGCTGGCCCATGTGCTGGTGAGCGAAAACCTGCTGGATCAAGACTTCATCGCCCAGCGCTGCGAGACCGAGGCCTTCCTGCTCTGGCGCGACTTCGCGGCAGAAGCGGACAATGCGCCGGAGCGCGTCGCCGAGGCCAGCGGGGTGCCGGCGGCGCTGATCCGCGAGGCGGCGCGGCTGTACGCGGGCGGCGGCAACGCCGCCATTTACTACGGCCTGGGCGTCACCGAACACAGCCAGGGCAGCACCGCGGTGATGGCCATCGCCAATCTGGCCATGGCCACCGGCAATCTTGGCCGCGCCGGCGTCGGCGTCAACCCGCTGCGCGGCCAGAACAATGTGCAGGGCTCCTGCGACATGGGCTCTTTCCCGCACGAACTGCCCGGCTACCGCCATGTGTCCGACGACGCGGTGCGCGCGCGCTTCGAGGCGGACTGGGGCGTGGACTTGCAGCCGGAGCCGGGGCTGCGGATTCCCAATATGCTGGACGCGGCGCTGGACGGCGGTTTCAAGGGCCTGTACTGCCAGGGCGAGGACATCGCGCAGAGCGACCCCAATACCCAGCACGTGGCCGCCGCGCTGACGGCGATGGAGTGCGTGGTGGTGCAGGACCTGTTTTTGAACGAAACCGCCAAATACGCCCATGTGTTCCTGCCCGGCAGCTCCTTCCTGGAAAAGGACGGCACCTTCACCAATGCCGAGCGGCGCATCTCGCGGGTGCGCCGGGCGATGCGTCCGCTGGCCGGCATGGCGGACTGGGAGGTGACCGCGGCGCTGGCGGCGGCGCTGGGTTATCCGATGGCTTATGCGCACCCGTCGGAAATCATGGACGAGATCGCGCGGCTGACGCCCAGCTTCGCCGGGGTCAGCTACGCCAAGCTGGACCGGCTGGGCAGCCTGCAATGGCCGTGCAACGAGGCGGCGCCCGAGGGCACGCCGGTGATGCACGTCGACCGTTTCTCCCGCGGCCTGGGGCGCTTCGTCGTCACCCGCTACGTGGCGACTTCGGAGCGGGCGGGCAAGCGCTTCCCGCTGTTGCTGACCACCGGGCGGATTCTCAGTCAGTACAATGTCGGCGCGCAGACCCGGCGCACCGAAAACCGGCTCTGGCACGCCGAGGACAGGCTGGAAATCCATCCGGCCGACGCCGAGGCGAGGGGCGTCGTCGATGGCGATTGGGTGGCGGTGCACAGCCGCGCCGGCGACACCGCCCTGCGCGCCAAGGTGACCGAACGGGTGGCGCCGGGCGTGGTGTACACCACCTTCCATCACCCGGAGTCCGGCGCCAATGTGGTGACCACCGACAACTCGGATTGGGCCACCAACTGTCCGGAGTACAAGGTCACCGCGGTGGAGGTGAGGAAGACCGCGCGGCCGTCGGAGTGGCAGCGCCGTTTCCATGGCTTCGGCGACGAGCAGCAAAGACTGCTGGCCGCCGGGCGGCGGACGGGGAGCCAGACGGAATGAGGCCGGAGCCGCTGGTGAAGATGGTCAACGAGATCGCGCGCTTCTTCGAGGACGCGCAGGGGGAGGACGCGGCGGCCGAGGTCGCCCAGCATCTGCGGCGTTTCTGGACGCCGGCGATGCGCGCAGGCCTGCTGACGCATTGGCGGAGCGCCGGCGCGGCAAGCGGGCTGGTCCCGCTGGCGGCGCGGGCCTTGGGCTGCTTGGAGCAGATGTCCGACAAGGCCGCTGGCTAAGAGTCTGTTTACGATCTGCTGCGCTTGGCGAGACGTCTCACGGTGGGTACCGCTTCGAAACGCTCATGTGCCACGAGCGTATTCCGCTTTTTCGCTCGTTTTCCCCTGGTCTCGCTTTTGCCCGCGAGACTTGGAACAGGCGCTAAGAGCTTGTTCAAGATGGCCGGCGCTGCCTGTCGGGCGGCGCCGGCGATACGCAAAAACACGCGGCGCAGGCCGCGGATCGCCGCGGCGTCAGCGCCGCCGGCGCGGGGACGGGCCACAGCCGGCGGCGGCCGGTTGCGGACTTTCGCAAGCGGGGCCCGCGTGGTCCCGACCGTGCCGGAGCAAGCGCCATGACGACTACCCTGATCAAGATCGATCTCGATCAATCCCCTTACGACAATCCGCAGATCCACAACCGCTGGCATCCTGACATTCCCATGGCCTGCTGGGTGCTGCCCGGCGACGACTTCGTGCTGGAGTGCTACGACTGGACCGGCGGCCAGGTGCGCAATGACGATTGCGCCGAGGACATCCGCGACCTGGATCTGAGCGCCGTGCATTTCCTGTCCGGCCCGGTGGGCGTGGCCGGCGCGCAGCCCGGCGACTTGCTGGTGGTGGATTTGCTGGACATCGGCGCCTTGCCGGAGCGGCAATGGGGCTTCAACGGCATTTTCTCGCGCAGCAACGGCGGCGGTTTTCTCAGCGAGCATTTTCCGCACGCGCAAAAGACGATATGGGATTTCCAGGGGCTTTACGCCCGCAGCCGTCATATTCCCGGCGTCCGTTTCGCCGGGCTGATCCATCCCGGCCTGATAGGCTGCCTGCCCAGCCGGCCGTTGCTGGAGGAGTGGAACCGGCGCGAGGCCGAATTGCTGCGCGACAATCCGCGCGCGGTGGCGCATCTGCCTTTCGCGCCCAGCGCGCATATGGGCCGCTTGGGCGGCGAGACGGCGCGGCGCGCGGCGGAGGAGGCGGCGCGCACGGTGCCGCCGCGCGAGCATGGCGGCAATTGCGACATCAAGGACTTGTCGCGCGGCGCCCGCGTGTTTCTGCCGGTCTATGTCGACGGCGCCGGCCTGTCGGTGGGCGATCTGCACTTCAGCCAGGGCGACGGGGAGATCACCTTTTGCGGCGCCATCGAGATGGCGGGTTGGGCGCATTTGAAGGTGGATCTGATCAAGGGCGGGGTGGCGGCCTACGGCATCCGCAATCCGGTGTTCCAGCCCAGCCCGCTGGCGCCGCGTCACGGCGATTACCTGATTTTCGAGGGCGTGTCGGTGGACGAGCGTGGCGGCCAACACTATCTGGATGTGCAAGTGGCTTATCGCCAGGCCTGCCTGAACGCCATCGACTACCTGGGCAAGTTCGGCTATTCGCGCGCCCAGGCCTACAGCATTCTCGGCTGCGCGCCGGTGCAGGGGCATATCAGCGGGGTGGTGGACGTGCCCAACGCCTGCGCCACGCTGTGGCTGCCGACGGACATCTTCGATTTCGACATCCGGCCGCAAGCCGGCGGACCCCGGCCGCAGCCGCTGGACGGCGTGCCAGTGCCCTTATCCTATGATCTGTAAGAGTCTGGCAATGTCTGCTGCGCTTCGGCGATACGGCGTTGAAAACATCCTCAAAATGCTTATGTGGCGCGCCTACCTTCCGCTTTTTCGCTAGTTTTCGCCTTGTCTCGTCCTTTAAGGCGCGACTTGATAGACCGGGTGGTCCGGCGGAATCAGCTCGGTGGCGAGGAAATCGATGAAGGCACGCACCGCCGGCAGCAGGCCGCGGCGGGTGGGGAAGGCGGCGTGCAGAATGCCCCAGGGAATGTCGTAGTCCGGCAGCAGCCGCACCAGCTGGCCGGCCTGCAGCGCCTCGTGGCAGACCAGTTCCGGCAGCGCGGCCACGCCCAGGCCGGCGATGGCGGCGTCGCGCAGCACGATCAGGTCGTCGGTCATTAGCCGGGGGCTGTCTATCTGCACGGTGTAGGCGTGGCCGGCCTGATCCAGCAAGGCCCATTGGCCGCGGCCGTCGGGCCGGCTCATGGTCAAGGCCGGCCAGCCGGCCATGTCGGCCGGATGCCTGGGGGCCGGGCGCTCGGCCAGCAAGGCCGGGCTGGCCACCAGGGAGGTCTGGGCGGTGGCCAGCCGGCGCACCACCAGATTGGCGCTGTCCTCGATCACATTGCGCACGCGGATGGCCACGTCCACCCCTTCTTCTATCAGGTCCACGCGTCGGTTGCTGGAATCCAGCTGCACCCGCAGCAGCGGGTGGCGGGCCATGAAGCGGGGCAGGGCCGGGGCCAGCAGGGTCTTGGACAGCAGTTCCGGACAGCTGACCTTGATCAGGCCGCGCGGCTCGGCGCTGCTGCGGGCGATGGCCTCGTCGGCGGCTTCGGCTTCCTCCAGCATCGCCTGACAGTGTTGGTAGTACTGCTGGCCGATCTCGGTCAGCGACAGGCGGCGGGTGGTTCTTTGCAGCAGGCGCACGCCCAGCCGCTGCTCCAGCTCCGCCACGCGGCGGGACAGCCGGGATTTGGGGATGCCCAGCACGCGGCCGGCGGCCATGAAGCCGCCGTGCTCAACCACTTTGGCGAAGTAGAGCAGATCGTTCAGGTCCTGCATGATTGTCTCGCTGATGGAACAATGTTTCCGATTTTTGCAGTCTAGTGCGGATTGGTTCGGAAAACTATCATGCAATCACTTTCTCTACCCAGACACGAAGGACCCGACCATGAAACTGTTGCATCTCGACTCCAGCATCCTCGCCGCCAACTCGGTTTCCCGCCAACTGACCGCCGTTGTCGCCGACACCCTGCGCCAGCGTCACGCCAATGTGGAAACCGCTTACCGCGATCTGGCCGGCCAGCCCATCGCCCACCTGTCCGGCGAAATCATCGGCGCCAATTTCACCGCCGAGGCGGACTGGACCGCCACCCAGCGCAGCGAAGCCGCGCTGAGCAATGAGCTGATCGAAGAATTCCTGGCCGCGGACGTGGTGGTGATCGGCGCGCCGATGTACAACTTCTCCATCCCGTCGCAATTGAAAGCCTGGGTGGACCGCGTGGCCGCCTCCGGCCGCACGTTCAAATACACCGAGAACGGCCCGGTGGGCCTGGCCGGCGGCAAGAAGGTGATCGTGGTGTCCTCGCGCGGCGGCGTTTACAGCACCGAGCAGGGCCAGCTGATGGACTTCCAGGAAGACTACCTGAAGACGGTGATGGGCTTCCTGGGCGTGAACGACGTGGCTTTTGTCCGCGCCGAAGCGGTGAATATGGGCGAAGACAAGCGCGCCACCGCCATCCACGCGGCCAAGGACGCCATCGCCAAACTGGCGCTGTAATTCTCCTGCCGCAAACGAAGACAGCCGGCCCTTGATGGGCCGGCTGTTTTGCGTCTGGCGCGAGCGGAGAATCTGCTCAATGCCTTTGTCGGGTTAGCCCGCCGACGCGCAGCAGATCGTAAACGTTCTCAGGGCAGCTTGCAGCTGTCCGACAGCTTGTCCAGCCCCTGCTGCTCGTGGCGGAAACTGGCCTTGGGCGGCGTGTGGCTGTAGTCGAGGGTGACGACGTAGAGGCTGTCGAAGTCGTTCTTGTCCCATTTGGGCACCTTGTCCGCCGAGCCCTTGTCGCCGTAATCCTGCATCAGGCTGACGGCGAGTTCGCGCAGCAGCTTGTGCTCCCAGGCGATGTAGACGGTTTTGCCGTGCTGCAGCGGATTGACCAGTTGCTGTTGCAGCGCGTCGATGGCTTCCATGTCGAAGTTGCTGTTCACCGGCAGGCCCAGGGAGATGGCGGTGGGCTCGATGGTGGCCAGCGGGCGGATGTAGTTGAAGGTGCCGGCGGGGTCCCGGGTCTGGCTGGCGGTGGAGGGCGCGAAGATCTGGTCGGCCCGCCCGTATTTTTTGGGCAGCAGCTTGGCCAGTTCCAAAGAGCGGTTGAAGCCCTTGCAATTGAGCTGGCCGTAGCCGCCCTCGGGTTTTTCGCCGTGGCGCAGCATGACCAGCGTCTGGGTCTGCGGCGCCGGGGCGGCGTGCAGCAGGGGGCTGGCCAGCATGGCCAGCAGCAGGCTGAGGCGGGAGAGTTTCATCGCGGGGTCCGTTGAGTCGAAACCCGCTCAGTGTCCCGCAGCGGACGGCGGCGGCGCAAGCTGGAACAAGGATCAGGGTTGCAGCTGCAATTGGGCCACGCTGTCCGCGCTCAGGTATTTGCCGAAGATCTTGCGCAGGGCGCCGTCCTTGAGCATTTGCTGCAGCTGGGCCTGCCATTGTTCCGCCTGCTGCGGGCTGAAGGCGCTGTGCGCCAGCATCAGGCCGCCGGCGATGCGTTCCGAGTTGGGGAACAGGTCCAGCACCGTCACCTGGCCGGACAGGGCCGGGGAGTTGAGCCAGCTGTCGTAGCTGAAAGGGTGGGCGAAGGCGGCGGTGACGATGCGTTGGGACAACATGGCGTAGAGGTCGCGTTCGTCGTTGGCCATCACCACCTTGCCGCGTTTGGCCAGTTGTTCGATGAAGGCGTCTTGTTCCGGGCTGTGGCGGTAGCCGCGGATCACGCCCCATTTGACCGCCGGTTCGGCCAGCAACTGCTCCAGGGTGCGCGCGCCGATCTGCTTGGACAGCAAGATCATGTTCTTGCTGTAGAAGTAGGGGTAGATCCAGGCGTATTTGCGGCGGTCAGCGGTGGGGATGGTGGAGGTGCCCAGATTCAATTGGCCGTGCTCCAGCATTTTCAGCACGCGGATGCGGGGATAAACGTCTTCCTGGACGATATTGCAGCCCAGCCGGCGCGCCAGCTCGTGCACCAGGTCCACATCGTAGCCGTGGCCGTTTTCATAGGCGCTGCCAATCAGGTAGTAACCCACTTTCAGGCCGTCGGCCGGGCAGGGCGAATCGCCCAGCGCCGCCGCCGATGCCAGCGCGCCGCCCAGCAGCGCCGCCCAGTGTGCTTTCATGCCGTTCTCCCGTACGCGTTCCGTTTAGCTATAGCCGGATTCGTCGGGTCTTGCCGCATGCGAGTGATTGTTATTCCAGCATGCCGCGCACGCTGTCTTCGCTCAGGTATTTGCGCAGAATGCGCTGCAGGCTGCCGTCCGCGCGCATCGCGTCCAGTTCCGTCCGCCAGCGGCGCATCTGGGGTTCGCTGAAGCTGCGGTGGGACAGCACCAGGCCGTTCTCCAGGCTGCTGTCGCGGAAGGGGTCCATGACCTTGACTTGCAGCCGGGCGCGCGGCTGGCCGTTGAGCCAGTGGTCGTAGACCTGGGGCTGGGAGAAGGCGGCGGAAATGGAGCCGCTGCGCAGCATGTCCAGCAGGTCTTCCTCGTTGGCGGCGCAGATCAGTTTGTCGCGCTTGGCCATCTGCTGCAGGAAATAGTCCTGCAAGGGGCTGTTGCGGTAGCCGATGACGGCGCCCCATTTCAGCTTGGGGTCGTTCAGCCATTGCTCAGGCGTTTTGCCTTGCACCGCCGGGCTGAGCAGGGTCATGTTGCGGTCGCGGGTATAGGGCAGCACCCAGGCGTAACGCAGTCGCTTTTGCAGCGGGATGGTGGAGGTGGCCAGATTGAGCTTGCCGTGTTGCACCAGCAGCAGCACGCGCAGGCGCGGGTATTCGCGTTCTTCGCGGATCTTGCAGCCCAGCCTGCGCGCCAGTTCGTGGACCAGGTCCACGTCGTAACCCTTGCCGCCTTCATAGGCGGTGGTCGTCGGGTAGTATCCGACCTTCAGTCCCTCCGCCGGACAGGCGGGCGCGGCGGCGCCGGCCTGCGCCGCGGCGGCGCAAAGGCAGAGGAGGGCGGTCAGGTGCTTGCTCATGGCGCTTCCTTTGCCGAGGGTGGACGAAAACAAGACAGGCTGCCGGAAGGGCAGCCTGTCGGCGGCGCTGTAAACGCGGTTTACAGCTTGATCAGCGTGCTCTTCAGCTCAGTGTATTTTTCCAGCGCGTGCAGCGACTTGTCGCGGCCGTTGCCGGATTGCTTGAAGCCGCCGAAGGGGAAGTTCATGTCCCCGCCTTCATCATAGCAATTCACCCACACCGTGCCGGCGCGCAGGCGGCGCGACACCTGGTGCGCGGTGCTGACGTTGGAGGTCCACACCGCGGCCGCCAGGCCGTATTCGGTGTCGTTGGCGATGCGGATGGCGTCTTCCACGTCGTCGAAGGTGATGACGGACAGCACCGGGCCGAAGATCTCCTCGCGGCAGATGGTCAGATCGGCGCTGGGGCAGTCAAACGCCGTCGGTTCGATGAACAGGCCGGTGTCGGCGTGGGCCGGTTTGCCGCCGAACAGCTTCTTGGCGCCCTCGCTGTCCCCCTTGCCGATATAGGACAGCACCTTGTCGTACTGGATGCGGTCCACGATGGCGCCCATATTGGTGGCCGGGTCCAAGGGGTCTTGCGGATAGTAGCGGGCCGCCGCCGCCTCCAGCTCCTGCAGGAAGCGCGCCTTGATGTCGCGGTGGACCAGCACGCGGGAGCCGGCGGTGCAGACTTCGCCCATATTGTAGAAGATGCCGCCGGCGGCGGCGCGCGCCGCCTGGGCGACGTCCGGGCAGTCCGGCAGGATGATGTTGGGCGATTTGCCGCCCAGCTCCAGCCAGACGCGCTTGAGGTTGGATTGCGCGGCGTAGCCGGCGATCAGCTTGCCCACGCCGGTGGAGCCGGTGAAGGCGACGCAGTCCACGTCCATGTGCAGCGCCAGCAATTTGCCCACGTCGCCGGCGCCGGGCAGCACCTGGAACACGCCGTCGGGGATGCCGGCCTGCTTGGCCAGCGCCGCCAGGCGGATGGCGGTGAGCGGGGATTTTTCCGAGGGCTTGATGATCACCGGGTTGCCGGCCGCCAGCGCCGGGCCAAACTTCCAGCTGGCCATCATGATGGGGTAGTTCCACGGCACGATGGCGGCCACCACGCCGATGGCTTCGCGGGTGACCAGGCCCACCACCTTGGGGTCCACCGGCGCCACTTCGCCGCCTATCTTGTCTATGGCTTCGGCGAACCATTCCACGCAATAGGCGCTGCCGGGCAGGTCCACGCTGAGGGTGTCGCTGATGGGCTTGCCCACGTCCAGGGTTTCCAGCAGGGCCAATTCATCGCCGTGCTCGTAGATCAGCGCGGCGAAGCGCTTGAGGATGCGGCCGCGCTCGCGCGGCGGCAGGCCGGACCAGGCGCCGGAGTCGAAGGCTTGGCGCGCGGCGCGCACCGCGCGCTCCACGTCGGCCTCGCCGCACCAGGCCACGTCGGCCAGCTTCTCGCCGTTGGCGGGGTTGTTGCAGGCAAAGCTTTTGCCGTCTTGCGCCGCGCAGTACTCGCCGGCGATGAAGGCGCGCCCTTCGATCTTCAGTTGAGCGGCGAATTGCTTCCATTCGGCATGCGTTCTAGCCATTTACTCTCTCCTTTGATGATCCTGCGCCGTCCGTTGGCGGCACCGGTATCGCTTGACGCGGGTTTAACTGCTTTGTCGTCTGTCGTGGGCTTGGAGCCGGCGGGGCGGGCAAAGCTCCCCGGCCTGGCCTTATGGCCTGCTGGTCGCCGGATGCGGTCTTGCCGGCGCTTCTTGTTCTTAATGGTTCTTAGAGCCTGTTCAAAGTCTCGCGAGCAAGGGCGAGACAAGGCGAAAACGAGCGAAAAAGCGGAATGTACACGTGGTACATGAGCATTTTGAGCTTGTTTTGAACGCCGTATCGCCGAAGCGCAGTAGACATTGAACAGGTTCTTAGAATGTGGGCGGCGAACTGGCGCTGACCACCTCGCAGGTTTCGGCGCCGACGTTGCGAAAGCGATGGGGCAGCCGGCTGTCGAAGTAATACGCGTCGCCCGGCCCCAGGATGCGGCTCTCGTTGTTCACCGTCACTTCTATACTTCCTTTGATGATGACGCCGCCTTCCTGGCCGTCGTGCGTCAACATGTCCGGCCCGGTGTCGGCGCCGGTTTCGTAGACTTCGCGCAGGATGGCGATGTCGCGCTTGTCGTGGGCGGTGCCCACCAGCAGCAGCCGGATCTGCTCATTGCCCAGATTGGGTAATTCGTGGGCCTGGTAGAACACGCGCGCCTGTTCCGGGTCGGAATCAAAGGTGAAAAAATCCGCCAGCGTCATCGGCAGCCCTTCCAGCACCTTTTTCAGCGAGCTGACCGATGGGCTGACCCGATTTTGTTCGATCAGCGAAATGGTGCCGTTGGTGACTCCGGCTCGTTTGGCCAGTTCCCGCTGCGACAGCCCGAAACGATCCCTGACCATGCGTAATCTCGCGCCAACGTCCATGGATTCCTGCTCCGTCAGTATGTTAATAATTTTAGACGCTTTATGATAATTATTTTGTACGGACTCTGCACTACTTGCTGCGACGCAAAATCGAATATCTTTGCATCGGTGGGGGTTTATAGTCAGAATCAGAAACAAGGGGCAAGCGTATTGTGAATTTTCTTAAACGCTTGCGCGGCACTTCCGCAACAAATCTAAGTGAGGAGAGCGACATGCTGATCGGTGTTCCCAAGGAGATCAAGAACCACGAGTATCGTGTTGGCCTAACCCCGTCTGGAGTCCGGGAGTTAGTCGCCAACGGTCACAAGGTTTTGGTCCAGACCCAGGCCGGCCTCGCCATCGGTTTCACCGATGAACAGTATATCCAGGCCGGCGCCTCCATTGCCTCCAGCGCCGAAGAAACCTTCGAACGCAGCGACATGATCGTCAAGGTGAAAGAGCCGCAGCCGGTGGAATGCCGGATGCTGCGCCGGGATCAGCTCCTGTTCACCTATCTGCATTTGGCGCCGGACCCGGAGCAGACCAAATTATTGCTGGAATCGGATGCCATCGCCATTGCTTACGAAACCGTCACCGACGAGCGCGGCGGCCTGCCGTTGCTGGCGCCGATGTCGGAAGTGGCCGGCCGCATGGCGATACAGGCCGGCGCGCACGCGCTGGAAAAGGCCCAGGGCGGCCGCGGCGTCTTGCTGGGCGGCGTGCCGGGCGTGGCCCCGGCGCGGGTGGTGGTGATAGGCGGCGGCGTGGTGGGGCTGAACGCCGCGCGCATGGCCATGGGCGCCGGCGCCGAGGTCACCATTCTGGACAAATCGCTGCCGCGCCTGAAGGAAATCGACATGGTGTTCGGCGGCCGCATCAAGACGCTGGTGTCCAACTCCGCCAATATCGAAGACAGCCTGCGCGAGGCGGACCTGGTGATCGGCGCGGTGCTGATTCCGGGCGCGGCGGCGCCCAAGCTGGTGACGCGGCCGATGCTGAAAATCATGAAGCCCGGCGCGGTGCTGGTGGATGTGGCGATAGACCAGGGCGGCTGCTTCGAGACCAGCCGGGCCACCACGCACCAAGACCCCATTTACGTGGTGGACGGCATCGTCCATTACTGCGTGGCCAATATGCCCGGCGGCGTGGCGCGCACCTCCACCCAGGCGCTGACCAACGCCACCTTGCCGTACACGCTGGAGCTGGCCAACAAGGGCTGGCGCCAGGCTTTGCTGGACAACGCCCATCTGCGCAACGGCCTCAACGTCTGCCGCGGCCGGCTCACTTACCAGGCGGTGGCCCAGGCGCTGGGCCACCCGTTCATCGACCCGATCGAAGCCATCAAGGCGGCTTCCTGATCCGTATCAAGGATTCGAAATGTTGCAAGCTATCATCGGCATACCCTGTGACATCAAGATGGTAGGCCCGCTGCCCTTCCACTCCGTGGGCGAGAAATACATCGCCGCCGCGGCCGGCGGCGCCGGCGGCGTGCCGGTGCTGCTGCCGGCGCTGGGCGACAAGACCGCGCTGAGAGACGTGCTGGAACTGGTGGACGGCGTGTTGCTGCCGGGCTCCCTGTCCAATGTCGAACCGCACCGCTACGGCGGCGCGCCCAGCCGGCCCGGCACCATGCACGACCCCATGCGCGACGCCACCACGCTGCCGCTGATCCAGCAAGTGCTGGAGCAGGGCATTCCCCTGCTGGGCATCTGCCGCGGCTTCCAGGAAATCAATGTGGCGATGGGCGGCGAACTGTACCAGCACGTGCAGGAAGAAGAAGGCAAGCGCGACCACCGCGAGCCGGACACGCCGGATCTGGACGCGATGTACGCCCTGTCCCACCCGGTGCGCTTCGCCGAGGACGGCCTGCTGCGGCAATGGACCGGCCAGGAGTCCGCCATGGTCAACTCCCTGCACCAGCAGGGCATCAAGCGGCTGTCCGATCGCCTGATCTGCGAGGCCGTCGCCGACGACGGCCTGGTGGAGGCCTACCGCGTGCGCGACGCCAAGGGCTTCGCCTTCGCCGCGCAATGGCATCCGGAATGGAAGTACTGGGACAACCCGCTGTCCATGGCCATCTTCAAAGCATTTGGCGACGCCTGCCGCCAACGCCGCGAACAGCGGCAACGCGGGCCGCAATTAACCGAGACCTTGTGTCACCACTCGGAATAACACACACAGAGGAAGAGAACATCATGACCCATCAGATCAATGAATGGCTGCGAGAGCACCGGATCACTGAAGTCGAGTGTATCGTCCCCGACATGACCGGCGTGGCGCGCGGCAAGATCGTGCCCAAGGACAAGTTCGTGTCCGACCCGGAAATGCGCCTGCCCGAAGTCGTGCTGATCCAGACTGTGACCGGGGACTACCCCGACGACAGCATGCTGGACCTGACCGACCCGGACATGGTGCTGGCGCCGGACCCGAACACCCTGCGCTTCGTGCCCTGGGCCGTGGATCCCACCGCTCAATTGATCTACGACTGTCTGCGCGCCGACGGCAGCCCGGTGGACGTGGCGCCGCGCAATGTGCTCAAGCGCGTGATCGGCCTGTTCGACGAGATGGGTCTGGAGCCGGTGCTGGCTCCGGAAATGGAATTCTACCTGCTGTCCCCCAATCCGGACCCGGATATCCCGCTGGCTGCGCCGGTGGGACGCACCGGCCGCGCCGAGTTCGGCCGCCGCTCTTACTCCATCGACGCGGTCAACGAGTTCGACCCGCTGTTCGAAGACATCTACGACTACTGCCATGCGCAGAATCTGGAAGTGGACACCCTGATTCACGAGGTGGGCACCGCGCAGATGGAAATCAACTTCCTGCACGGCAACCCGCTGGAACTGGCCGACCAGGTGTTCCTGTTCAAGCGCACCGTGCGCGAGGCGGCGTTCCGCCACAATATGTACGCCACCTTCATGGCCAAGCCGATGGAGAACGAGCCGGGCTCCGCCATGCACATGCACCAGAGCCTGGTGGACAAGAACACCGGCCGCAATGTGTTTACCAATGAGGACGGCAGCCCGTCCGACCTGTTCTTCCACTACATCGCCGGCCTGCAGAAATACGTGCCCAAGTCCATGCCGCTGTTCGCGCCCTACGTGAACTCATTCCGCCGTTTGTCGCGCTACACCGCGGCGCCGACCAACGTCGAATGGGGTTACGACAACCGCACCGTGGGCCTGCGCGTGCCGCATTCCTCGCCGGCGGCGCGCCGCATCGAAAACCGGGTGCCGGGCGTGGACGTCAATCCCTATATCGCCATGGCCGCGACGCTGGCCTGCGGTTACCTGGGCATCATCAACAAGCTGCAGCCCAGCGAGCCGCGCCAGACCGACGCCTACGAGCTGCCTTACCAGTTTCCCAACTCCTCGGAGGAGTCCTTGCAGCAGCTGGCGTCCTGCAAGGAAATGGCCGAGGTGCTGGGCGAGCGCTTCGTCAGCATGTACGTGGGCATGAAGGAGAAGGAGTTCTCCGAATACTTCCGCGTGATCAGCCCGTGGGAGCGCAAGTTCCTGCTGCTGCACGTGTGATTTAGCTATGACATTGGGCTGATTTGTCCGTTAGAATCAGCCCGGACAGCCAGGATAAGCACTGAAAATACGCCAATGGCGAAGGAGGGGCGGCAGAGAACATCTCCGCCCCGTTGGAGAATACTGGAAGGAAGTCCTATGCAGAATCAACAACGCACGACCGAACAATGGCGCCAACTGGATGCAGCGCATCATCTGCATCCGTTTACCGATACCCAATCGTTGAACCAGCAGGGCGCGCGGGTGATGACTCGCAGCGAGGGGATTTACCTGTGGGATTCCGAGGGCAATAAGATCATCGACGGCATGGCCGGCCTGTGGTGCGTCAATATCGGCTACGGCCGCAAGGAACTGTCCGACGTGGCCAAGAGCCAGATGGACGAACTGCCCTTCTACAACACCTTCTTCAAGACCACCCACCCGGCGGTGGTGGAACTGTCCCACCTGCTGGCGCAAGTGACGCCAGCCGGCTACGAACATGTGTTCTACACCAACTCCGGCTCCGAGGCGGTGGACACCATGATACGCATGGTGCGCCATTACTGGGACGTGCAGGGCAAGAAGGAGAAGAAAACCCTGATCGGCCGCTGGAACGGCTATCACGGCTCCACCATCGGCGGCTCCAGCCTGGGCGGCATGAAGTATATGCACGAGCAGGGCGACCTGCCGATTCCGGGCATGGCCCACGTTGAGCAGCCGTGGTGGTACAAATACGGCAAGGATCTGAGCCCGGACGAGTTCGGCGTGGTGGCCGCGCGCTGGGTGGAAGAGAAAATCCTGGAAATCGGCCCGGAAAAAGTGGCCGCCTTCGTGGGCGAACCCATCCAGGGCGCCGGCGGCGTGATCATCCCGCCGGCTACCTACTGGCCGGAAGTGGAACGCATCTGCCGCAAATACGATGTGCTGCTGGTGGCCGACGAGGTGATCTGCGGCTTTGGCCGCACCGGCGAGTGGTTCGGCTTCGAGCACTTCGGCTTCCGTCCGGACATCTTCACCACCGCCAAAGGCCTGTCCTCCGGCTATCTGCCCATCGGCGCGGTCTTCGTGGGCGAACGCGTGGCCCAGGGCCTGATCGCCGGCGGCGACTTCAACCACGGCTTTACCTACTCCGGCCACCCGGTGGCCAGCGCGGTGGCGCGCGTCAATATCGAGCTCCTGCGCGACGAAGGCATCATCGACCGTGTCAAGAACGAAACCGGTCCCTATATGCAGAAGCGCTGGCGCGAGACCTTCAGCCAGTTCGAGCACGTGGACGATGTGCGCGGCGTCGGCCTGATCCAGGCGTTCACCCTGGTCAAGGACAAGAGCAAGCGCGAGCTGTTCCCGGAGTTCGGCGACGTCGGCCTGATGTGCCGCGACATCTTCTTCAGCAACAACCTGATCATGCGCGCCTGCGGCGACCACATCGTGTCCGCGCCGCCGCTGGTGATCAGCAAGGCTGAAATCGATGAAATGCTGGGCGTGGCCGCGCGCTGCATGGAGACGTTCGAGCGCAAATTGAAGGACAGCGGTCTGGTCTGAACGGAATTCGCGCACGGGCCGGCATCAAGCCGGGGCGGTCAGCCCCGGCTTTTTTCTTGGGGCCAGGCCGCTGCGGCTTGCGGCCGCAGGGTGACGGGCGTTCCCGTGCGGCGCTCGCCGTGTCGCTGAGGCGCAGCGGGCTTTGAACGGGTTCTCAGTGCCGGTAGGTGCTTAGCCTGACGCCGCCCTCGGGCGTGAAGCTCGCATCCAGCAACAATTCGCCGTGCGGTTTCAAGCGGCAACGCAGCCGGTAGCGCAACACCATTTGCTCGTGGTCGCCGCGGAAATCGACCTCGACCGCGTCCAGCCTGGGTTCGTAGCGCAGCAGGGTCTGCTCGATGCTGCGCATCAGCTGATGGGCGCTGGCGGGCAAATGGCGATAAACGTGGCCCAGGTCCGGCAGGCCGTAATCGGGCAAATGCTTGAGCGAACCGGCGCGCGCGTTCAGGATGCGCCGAATGCTGTCCACCACGCTGCGGGAGAACTGCTGCTCCGGCGCAAGGCGATCCAGCGCTTGGCCGTCGGCAAACTGCCCGGTCAGCATTTCATACAGTGAAGCCCCCATGCTCAGCCTTCCGCCCGACGGCGTTCCAGCGCATAGCCGCGCAACTCCAATTGCAGCGGCTTGTCGTTGTCCAGCTCCTTCTTGTCCAGCAGCAGCCGCCATTGCCGTTCCGGGCCGGCTTGCCGGAACAGCGCGATCACGCCGACATAGGCCGCGTCCTGGCGGTAAGGCTCGCGCAGGCTGACCGCCGCGCCCGGCCGCAGCAGTACTTGGTGGCTGGCCAACAAGTCATCGGCGAGCACGGACTGATCCTGCTCCAGCAGCGTCGGGTAGGGCGCGGCCAGAAAGGCGGCCTTGTCCTTCAGCTGATACACCCTCACCACCACCGACAGCGGCCGCTGCCCGGCTTCGGTGTTCAGCTCCTCGCTCGCGATCAAATCCAGGTTCAGACGCTCGACGCGGGTGAGGAAGATCTTTTGAGCGGCGCTGACGGTGACGTTCTTGGTGCTTTGCCACAGGCCGCAGCCGCTCAGCGGCAGCGTCAGCCCCAGCCAGACCAGTCCGGCGCTCAGGGCGGGAAGGCGATGTTTCATCCGGGTTCTCCTGGCTGCCGGTCGCAGACGTCCGACAGCGGTTGATAATGACCGATGCGCAAGCGGCGCCAGCGCCGTCCCGCCTCACCGGCCAGGGCGGCGCCCAAGCCCAGCCTGGGCCGGGCGCGGGTGTCCAGGCGGCTGGCCGGCAACCAGTTGGCGGGCAGCTCCAGCCAGATTTCCGCCTCCAGCCGCCATCCCAGGTAAACGCGGGTCAGCGCCAGCACATCCCGGTGCAAGGGGCCGCCGGGCAACAGGGCGGGCACGCAGTCGGCCTGAGCCGGGCGGACGGTCACGGCGATCGCGTGATTGGCGGCGCGCAGCCGGCGGCCCAGGACGAATTCGCCGGCGCGCAGCGGCGGCCGGGCGGAAAGAGGGGGCGGCTCGTCCAGCGCCGCCCAGCGGGGCAGGAACTCCCGCACCCGGATGTCGGCCGCGGGCAAGGCGTGGCGGATCACGCTGGCCAGGCCGGAAGCCGGCCGGGTGCGTTGGCCCAGCAAGGCGAGCAAGCCCAGCATGCGCCCGGCGGGCAGCTGCCGGCGCTCAGCCGCCTCGCCCACGCCCATGCCGATCAGGCCCAGCAGGGCCTTGGACAGCGGGTCGCGCGCGCCGGGCCGGAAGGCCAGCGGGTAACGGTATTTGCCCCAGGCGCGATAGAGCAGGGCGGTGAGGCGATGGCTGAACAGATCCAGCATCGCCGCCAGCGCTTCGTGGCCCTCGCGGCGGGCGGCGATGTCGTCCAGAAAGTAATAGGGCAGCACGGCATCGACTCCGTAAAGCCCCATGAAGGCGGTGCGCAGCACCGGAGGGCGGCCGGTGTCGGGGTCGGCCGGTTCGGCGCGGACGATCTCGCCGGCGGGAAAGCCCAGAGACGGCGAGGGCAGCAGCCGCACCGGCTCGTCGGCCGGACTGTCGGCCGCGCCCAGGCGCCGGTCGCCGGGCAAGCGCTCCAGCACGCGGCAGAATTGAAAAAAGTTGTACGAGGGAGCGGATTGCAGCCAGGCGTAGAATTCGGCTTCTGTCATAGCGGAGGCGCCTCCGTCTTGCTGTCCGGCCAAGAAACCCGTTCGTTTTCCGGCAGGATGCGCAGTTCGAAGCGGGTGAACAGATTCATGTCGGCGTAGGCGGCGAAGAAACGGTGCATCAGATCCCCGAACAGGTGGAGGTCGCCCGGTCCGGCGAAGCAGGTCCGGTCCACCGCCAGCTCGATGCGGACCCCGCGTTCCATGCAGCCTTGCTTCACCCGGCTGACCAGTTGATGCCTGACCTCCAGCAGTCCGTTCAGCCGTTGGCGGTTCAATTCGTCCTCGGTCCAGTCGTACAGCGCCAGCGTGCCGCGCAGCACTTCCACGTCCAGCAGCGACAGAAAGTTGGGCGCCAGGTGCGAGAGCACCCGCCATTGATAACGGTCTTCCGCCGGCGGGTAGCAGGGAAGGGTGGGCGGGGTCAGATTGGCGATCCGGGTCAGCGGCGTGGACGGCGAGCGCTCCAGGATTTGCGCCTCGCGCAGCGCTTTGCGCGGCAGCATGCCGTTGGTGCCGGTGACGCGCAGCGACAGGATCTCTGCACGCATCGCCGCCGACGGCGAATCCCATAGATGGCCGCCCAGCACCAGCCAGGTTTCCGGCCTGCCGGCCGCGCCAAGCCGGGTTCGGGCATGGTAGAAGCGTTCCGGCGCCTCGTCGCGCAGCATGCCGCCCCGGTGCTGGAAGCTGGAGAACGGCAAGTAGGCGTGGCGGCCGCCGTTTTCGGTGTCCATGGAGACGACCTCGTCCACCGACCAGGCCTCGATCTCCGGCCCCTGGCTCGCCAGCGGCACCACCCGGTATTCATGGCTCAAGTGGTCGACATGCAGCGGCTCGGCTTCCAGCGGGAACAGATTGATCGCCGGCACGCAGTGCAAGCGCAGATTGTCGGCAGTGAACGGCATGTCCGCCGGATAGCGTTGCGTCAGGGTCAACTCCAGCGCAAAGCCGGTCGCGTCTCCGGGCAGCAGGGCGGCGTCCAGCCCGGCCAGATCGAGAAACTGGAACTTTTCGCGGAAGCAAAAGTACTCCAGCAGCAGCTGATAGCCGCCAAAGGCGTTGTCGGCCTTGGGCCAGAGCCGGTCCGCGTCGTCGAAGCCCGCCGGCTCGAAGCGCAAGGCCGGCGCTTCCCGGGGCGGATGCGGGGCCTGGCCCAAAGGCCGCAAGCGCGCGCGACCCAACTGCCGGGTCAGCGCGTGACGCAGCGCGAAGGCGATGGGCGGATCGGCGGCGAGGAACAAGCGCAGGCGGGACAGGTCCAGCGCCTCGCGCTTGGCCGCCGCGCCCAGCTCAAAGCGCAGCTCCAGCACCGAGCGTCCTTCGCCGTCCAGGCGCGCGCCGGCCTGGTTCAGCAGCAAGGGTTGAATCGTCGCCGGCTGGGTGGTGCGGTAGGCGCAGCGCACCCCGCTCGCGCCCAGCGGCGCGGTGCGCACGCTCAATCCGGCTTCCACCGGTTTGGCCTGTTGCAGCGCATGGGCGTCGGCGCGCAGCTCCAGCACGGTCAGCGACGGCACCATGCGCAGATAATGCGGCCACAGCATATTGACCAGGCCTTCGGTCAGTTCCGGGAAGTCGTCGTCCAATTTCTGGCGGATGCGGCCGGTGAGAAAGGCGAAGCCTTCGAACAGACGCTCCACATACGGATCGCGCTTGCCCACCCGGTCGATATTCAGCAGGGCGGCGCGGTCCGGGTGGGCGCGGGCGAACTCCTTGCCGGCTTCGCGCAGATAGCGCATTTCCGCTTCGTAATAGCGCAGGGTCAGGTCATCCATAGACGGCTTTCATCGGCGGGTGGGAAAAGCGCCGCTCGCGGCGCGGACGGCTTCACGGCAAGGCCCCGGACAGCGCCCGGGCCGGGTCCAGCGCGGCCAGGCGCGCGTTGAGCCGTTCCAGTTGCTGGCCCAGGCCGGCGCGGTCCGCGTCCTTGCGCTGCATGCGTTGGCGCAGCAGCCGCGCCAACTGCGCCAGCAGTTCGAAGGCCAGCTCCGGTTCCCAGACGTCCAACTGGTGGCCGTCCGCCTGGCGCAGCAGCGCCTCCAGCAAATGGACGGCCATTTCGGCGCGGCCGTGGCGTTCCGCCAGCCGGGCCAGCAACAATTGCCGCAGGCAGCGTTCGCGGCCGCCCGCGGCGGCGGGCAGGGCCTGCACCCAGGCGAAGGCGGCGGGCAAGCCCTGCTGCGCGGCGATGGCGTGGGCCTGGGTTTCGGTTTCCGGCCAGTCCGCGCGGTCGTCCGCCGCCGGCGCGGCGAGAGCGGCGGAGTCCGGCCGCCGCCATTGCGCCAGCCATTCCAGCGTGGCGTCCTCCGCGAACGGACTGCCGTCGCTGAAGCTCAGTTTCTCCACGCCGGGCAGCCGCTGGCACAGCCGTTGAATATCGTCGCGGATCAGCTCCGCCAGCGGCGCGGTCATTTCGCCGCCGTGCTGGTAGGCCAGCCAGGCGTAACGCTGCAGGTCCAGCCACCAGTGATTGGCTCCTTCCGCGAAGGCGCTTTCCGCCCGCTCGCTCAAATCCCGCCATTGTTGTTGCAAGAGCAGGCGCTTCAGTTGCTGGCGCAGCTCGGCGCGCGGCGGCGGCAGCCGGCTGCGGCCGTCGGCGTCGCCGGGCGGCGGGCTGCTCAGCGCCTCCCAGCGCACGGCGCGCAGCAGGCGCAGGGCGGCGGCCTGGCCTTCCGGCTGTTGGCGCAGAAACACCGCCATCCGGCGTGCCTGCTCCAGCAGTTCGCGCCATGAGCCGACATCGTCGGCGCCCGTCGGCGGCGCGTCGGCCGTCGCGGGGGCGGGCGCGTCCATGGCCGCATTGCCGGCGGCGGGGCTTGGCAGGCGCGGTTGAAGGCTGCGGCCCAGGGCATCCAGCCGCAGCGGCGGCGCCGGGCTGTCGGCCGCGAGCCGCTGCAGCAGCAGCAAGGCGGCCGCGGCCCGCCGCCACGCTTCGCCGTCGTCGTCTGCCAGCACCGCCAGCTGATCAGTGAAGCGTTCGCTGGCCAACCACTCCAGCGCATTGCGCCGCCGCGCCGGCTGGCGCGGCCAGACCGCGTCCGGGTAGCGCTCCAGCAAGGCGGCGCTCAGCTCCAGCCCGTCCGCCAGGCCGGCCACGCCGTCCTGGCGCAGCCGGGCGCAGGCGTAGTAAGCCGCCACGCGCAAATCCTTGCCGCGGGTTTTCAGCAAGGTTTCCGCATGCGCCAAGGCCAGCGGCGCGTTCATGCCGGAGAGGCGGGTCACTTCCTCTTTCAAGGTCTGAAACTCGTCGTCGTGGGACAGGTCCTCGCCGCAGGGCGCGGCGTCGGAAATCGGCTTCAGCCAGGCGGCCCAACGCGGCAGCCGCTGGCGGGCTTCTTCTTCCGGCGCGGTGTTCAGGCCCAGCAGCGCGCGCACCCAGCTCACGGGCACCCTCGCGGCGTCTTGCCGGACGGCGTTCGGCGCGCGGACAGCGTGGCCGGCCGCAAACCCATCCGGTAAGCCTGGACATTGATGGCGAGCGCGCCGCGGCCCGGCAGCATGGCGCGGCAGGCTTCGCCTCGCAGCGGATATTCGCGCCGGAGAATGCTCAGTTCCTCCTCGCTCCAGCGGTGCGGCGGCCTCAGGCCCAGAGCCTTGGCTTGAGCGTGGATGGCGGCGGGGCTGCGATCAGGCAGCAAGCTTTGACAGGCGGCGCCTATCAAGGGGTACTCCTGGCGCAGCACTTCCAGTTCGCGCGCGTTCCATTCGACGAGAGGTTTGTGTGTCGGCAAGGGCTTGGGCGTCATGATTCGCGTCTCCTCAAGGTTGGGGCCGCCGGGCCGGCTTGGCCGCGGCGGGCGGCGAGTTAGGCTCCACGATAAAAATCCGCGCCGGCAGCTGGAACTGGATCAGCTGCAACAAGGCCAGCGGGCCGGCTCCGGCCTCGCTGCGCAGCTGGTAGCGTGCCTGATGCCCGTCCGGCAAGGCCCAGCTCAACTGCCAGCTGGCGCGGTCAATCTGTTCGCGCTGGGCCTGCTCCAGCAGGCGCAGCACGCCCCAGCGGCCGGGATGGTCCTGGGTCTGGCGCAGGCCGGTCTTCTCGGTCTGCCATTGCAGGCTGGCGCCGGCCTTCAGCGGATCGCCGGGCCAGCTCAGCGCCTTCCAGCTTGTCATCTGATTGAAGTAGTGCAGGCTGTGCTGATCCAGTTGCAGCCGGACTTCCTCCAGGCCGATGGTGGCGGTGGGCTTCAGTTCGAAGCGGATGCCGGCGTCGCCCTGGGCGTAGAGCAGGCTGGACAGCCGCGACAGGCGATTCAATTCGTTGAGAAAGTTCAGGTCGAAGCGCAGCGCCTGCGCCGCCGCCGGGTCCGGCGACCATTGATCGCCTTGTTGTTCCAGCACTCCGCCCAATTGCTGGCGCACGAACTGCTGCACCAGGCCGTCGCCGGGGTGCAGGAAACGGCCCAGCTCCGGCAAGGAGGCGTCGGCGTCGCTGCGGTGGAAGGGGTAGCGGCCGGCGAAGCTGGCCTGCCACGGCCGGACAATGCTCTGGTCCCACAGCTGGTTGAGGCTGGCTGCCGCCGGTTGCAGCAGGGTGTGCCAGGATTGGTCCAAGGGTTGCAGAAACAGGTGCCGGCCCAGGCCCTGCCAGTCTTCGCCCAGGCTGGCGGCCAATTGGGCGGCGTAATCGCGGCTCTCGGCCAGTTCGCCGCCCTTGCCCTGGAACACCGCCTGCGCCAGCGCGCGGGCGGCGGCGTCCGGGTCCGGCGCGGCGGCCACTTGCTGCAACTTGAGCCGGGTGGCCGCCACCCGCTCCAGATAGCGTTGCAGGCTGAGCGCGGAGCCGTCCTGGCGTTCCTCCAGCAGCCGCAGCAGCGGGCCGAAGCTTTGCGCCAGCGGCGCGGCTTCCTGTTTGCCCGTTGCCCCCTCCAGCTGCGGCGCGCTGGCGTCGGCCTTGCCCAGCAGCGCCTGGGCCTTGTCCACCAGATTGGCGCCCAGGCTGTCCACGCGCTCGCCGGCGCGGGCGTTGTCGCGCAGCAGCGCCATCAAGGCGCGCAGCGGCGAGCGCTGCGGATCGGCGTAGACCTGCAATTGCTGGGCGTTGGCGGCCAGCTTGGCCTCCGTCTGCCAGGACACCGCGTTGAGGAATTGTTGCCAGGCGCGGGCGTAGTCGGCGAAATAGCGCTGGCGCAACGCGGCTTCCAGCGCCTTGCCGGCGCTGCCCTGACCGGCCTCGCCGGCCCCCAGCACCCAGTCGCCGGCACTGCCTTGGCGGCGGTGGGCGTTGGCGAAGGCGGCGCGCAGATGCTCGTCCCAGGCTTTGCGGGTGAACACGCCGGGCAGGCTGGATTCGCTGCGCCACAGGCCGCGCAGGTCCTGGCCCGGCAGCAAGGCGGCCAGCGTCTGCGGCGGATGCTTGGCTTCGGCTTCGGCCAGGATCTGCTGATAGCGGGTGTCGTCGGCCTGTTGGCGGCCCAACTGGCCGATCAGGGTCTGGCGGCTGGCCCCGGCCAGCGCCGCGTCGGCGGGGATGCGCCAGGCGGGCTGGCCGGCCAGCCGCTCGGCGTAGAACTGCGCCATGGCGCGCAGCAGCGCCGGGGAAAAGTCAGCACGGGCGGTGTTGGCGGGGGCCGTCAGCTGGGCGGCGAGGAAGGCCGGTTCGGCGCGCGCCGGCTGGTCCAGCGTCAGATAGGCTTTCAGCGCCTGATAGCCTTGTTCGGTCCGGGCCGGATCGGAGGCCAGTTCCGCGCTGGGGGTCTGGTTCAGCGCTTGCAGCTGCTGCGCCCAGCGGCCGCGCGCCGGCGTGATCAGCGCCTGGCCGATGGCGCGGGCGTAATGCGGCCGCAAGCGCTCCAGCAAGGCGGCGTCGCGGTTCAGGCCGAAGCGGGCCGACCACGGCGCGCCGAGCTGCTGGCGGGTTTCCAGCTTCTCCAGCAACCGTTGCAGCCGCAGCGCGCTGTCCAGCGTGGCGGTTTTGGGCTGGGCGTTGACGGCGGCCTGGGCCTCAGCGATCAAGCCATGGTTTTGATAGGCGGAAACCAGCATCCCGGCCAGCCAGAACAGGCATAGCGCGCCGATGACGGCGGCCAGCCGGCGTTGCCAAGGGCGGCTGCGGCGGCGCGGGGCAAAGGCGGAGCCCTGGCTGATCGCGCCGCTCCACAGCCGGACGTCGGCCGGCCAGGTGGCCAAGGCCAGCGCCTTAACGGCGGAGGGCGCGGCCAGGCCGTCGCGCCAGCGCTGCCAGGCGGAGGCGAGTCCCTGACGCTCGCGTTCCAGCCACTGCGAGCAGCGCAGCAGAAAGGGCTGGGCCGCCGCGCCGGGGTGACGCGGAATGCCGCGCAAGGGAAGCTGATCGGCCCAGGCCCTGGCCTGAGCGGCCCAGCCGTCGGCGTTGGCGGGAAGCGTGGATATGGGCCAGCCGGCGATGCCGGGGCCGGCGTTGTCGGGCGCGCGCTGACACAGGGTCAGCGGCAGGGTCCAGCCGCAGGCGATGGACAGCTGTTCGGCGCGCTCCGCCAGCGCGGCGGCGTCGGCGGCGTCGGGGAGCAGGGCGATGACGGCGTCGGCGGGCGTCCGCCAGCGCCCGCGCAGCCGCCGCCAGCCGCCTGGAGGCGGGGCGGCGGAGGCGTCGATCAAGACCATGCCGTCGGTTTCCAGCCAGAGTTGCCGGGCCAGCGCCGGCACCGCCTGGTGGACGGCCTCGGGCGCGCCGCAGAGCAGCAGCCAGTGCGGACGCTGCCGGGCCGGGCGCTGGCGCCAGTCTTGGGCGATCAGTTCAAAAGCCGCGCCCCAGCTTTCAGCCTGAGCGTCGTTGGATGGGGCGGCGGCTTGGCGGGCTTGTCGGCGCGGGAGCCAGCGGAGCTGCGTCAGCCAGTTGGACAGCGTGCCAAAGGCGTCGCTCAGCGCCAGCAACAGCACGCAGCACAAGGCGATGCCGCAGATGACCCACGGCAGCTGGCCGTTGGCGGACAAGCCCAGGCGTTCATCCAGCAGCAGGGCCAGGATGATGAGCAAGACCGCGATGAGCAACACCATGGCCCAGTTCCAGCGCAGGCGCAGCTTGCTGAGTAGGCGCTTGGGCGGCGGTAGGGACGGCGGTGGCGGTAGTTTAGCTTTGGGCGGCATGTCCGCTCTCCTGGTAGACGAAGCCCTGCATGGCGTCGTGTTCGCCGTGCCGGGTCAGAAAGCCTTGCGGGGTGTCGGGGCCGGCGGCCTGCCAGGCCAGCAGCAGCGCCAGCCATTCCGCCGCCACGCCGGCATGGCCGATCTGGTGGTCTACCGACAGGACGGCGGCGCGGGGCTGCTGTTGGCTCAGCGCGGCGTTCCAGGGGGCGTCGTTCTGGCCGGTGGCCGACCACAGCGCGGTCAGTTGCGCCGGCTCGCAGCCGCTGAACAGCAGCGTCTCGGCCAGCACGGCGTCGGCGGTGCGGCCTTGGCTGCTCACCGGCCGGTGGAGCCGGTCCTCGTCCTCGCCTTGGGGCCAGGCCAGCAAGACGGCGCATACCGCTTCGGCGCTGTTAGCCGGCGGGCGTTCGTAAAACTGCGCGGCGACAATCAGCCGCGCGTATTGGTAGTGTTTGGGGGCGCTTTGATCCAGCCAGCTATCCAGCCGCGCCATGCCGTTGGCGGCGACGAGGGTTTCCGATGCCGGGGCCGGTTGAAGCTCGCGCCATGCCCATTGCCGCCGCCAAAGCGCGATCACATCGACGGCCACGCCATCGGTGTCGATCTGTAATTCGACATGCAAGGGCCATTGAGGCGGCAGCGCGCGCAGCGCGGGCGGTAGCGATTCCATGGCCTTATCTAGCGCATCTTCAATCCGTTGCGACATGCGCTCCTCGGGCGCGGCCTGCCAGTCCAGTAGGTCTTTATCGGGGAGGTGGGTATGGCGCACCACCTCGTCGCGATGACCGTGCGCCAAGGTTGACGCCAGTAGCGGGTGGTGCGCCTGAACGCTGGTCAGGGTCTGCGCCAGATCGCCGGCTGCGCTCCAGGCAACGCCGTGCAGCAGCGACAGCGGCTGCTGGCCAAACTGTACATTGTTCTGCTCCACCTCCTGGCGCGCCAGCTCCTCCAGATAGAGCTGATTGCGCCAGCTTTCGAGGTCGCGCATTCGCAGCGCCAGCATCAATAGGTAGATGACGAAGGGCAGGCCCAGCAAGCTGATCCAGAAGCGCCAGCCGCTGGCCGGGGCATCCGCCGGCCACAGGTAGAGGGTCAGTCCCGCGCCGCTGCCCATCACCAGCAGCAGGATCAACAGCCAAGCCCAGAGGCGCGGCGGTTTGCCCTGCTCGTAATCGGGGGCGCGCAGGCTTTCGAGATCAACCGGCATGACGTCACCTTTCTAAATGATGGCTACTCAGAGCGGCAGGAGCAGTTCCTCCCCGTGGGGTGCCCAAAAGCCGAAATGGTGAGGGGGGAGTCAGTTTGTTTAGCAGAAGCAGCAGCAATTGCGCGGCGGGAGCGTAAATCATGCCTATCGTCATCAAGGTGCTGGTTTTAGGGTGGGAGGGGTCAAGGATGAATAGCTGTAACAACCTGACTCGCGCGACGCTGGCGGGCCTGGCCCAGGCGCGCCAGCACAGGCTCAAGACTTGCCAGTCCTGCGGGAAGCGAGACGCCAGCAGGTAGGCCAACAGCGGGGCGGGGACGAGTAGCGCAAGCGCCAGACCGATGGCGTAGTAGAGGTATTGCAATCCGGCGGGCGCGCCGAGGCTGATGATCGGATGGATGGCGCCGGTATAGGCCAGCGGCGTCAGCGCGATAAGGCAGATCATCATCAGGTGACGGCCCAGGCGTTCAAGGCGGTGGCGGTCAATCATCGTCTTGGTCCTGCGGCCGGGGCGGCACCCATTCGCCGCCGCGCTGGCCTACGCTACGGTCGAACTTTTGTTGCCATTCCACCTTGCGGCCATTCTCGATGTCGTAGCCCCAGCGCTTGAGGTAGTTGCCGTCCTTGTCGTAGCTGGTCCAGTTTTCGCCGGTGGTGACGAAGCTGATTAGCGTGGCGCGATAGACTTGGCCATCGGCCACCCACAGTTCGATGTGGCGTTGGTCCGCCAGCGCATCCAGTTCCGGGCGGGGGAAGCCGGCGCTGCCGTCGGGCAGAACGCCGAGCAGATAGCGGCCATCGGTCTTGATGCCGAGGATTTTAAGGGGGATGTCGGCCGTGAAGGGTTCAAGCTTGGCTTGATAATCGGCCTCATGGTCAGGCTGCTCTTTAGCCCCTTGCTCGGTGTAGATATCTAGCCAAGTACGCTTGCGGCCATCGGTTTTGACGTAGAAGCCGCGTAGCTCTTTGATTTGGCCATTACTAGACCAATAGTTGGTATACGTCGCGCCCGTTCGAGGTCGGATTACTTGTTCCGCTGAACGAATTCTGGCTACGTAGATATCAGCTTTTACATAGGCGGGCTGTTGTAAGGCTTGTTCTATGGTAAGTCGTTGGTTGATTTGACCATCGGCATTCAGGCCGAAGAAATAAATGCCATTGACCTTGATGTCAAAGCGCGCGTAGTCGATGGTGCCGGTAAAAGGTTCGCGTTTATTTATATCTAGGCGGCGGAAGATGATTTTATGATCACGGTTGATTTTCAGCGTGGAGACGCCGCCCTCATTTTTTTTGCCAAGTTCTGCTTGTTCGGCGGAGAGGGTTTCACCATCAAAATAATCAGTGGAAAATACCCTAGGGGCATGCCAGACGTAGTACTCGGTGTCGGGGATGAGGGTTTTGCCATTGCGGTCGATGTTTTGCGGAATTGCCATGATGAACGCCTTAGTCAGTATGCCTTGCGAAGCGGGATAACCGGCCAGAGCCGATACCACCAGCAGCGCGAGGCTGATGATGAATGCCAGAAACAGATTCAAGCCGGAAGGCCGCCATCGCCTTATGGTGGACTCTTTATTTGGCATGGGTCCTCAGTCCTCTTCCGCGTCTTGCGGTCGTGGCGGCACCCATTCGCCGCCGCGCTGACCCACGTTACGGTCGAACTTTTGCTGCCATTCCACCTTGCGGCCGTTCTCGATGTCGTAGCCCCAGCGTTTGAGGTAATTACCGTCCTTGTCGTAGCTGGTCCAGTTTTCGCCGGTGGTGACGAAGGTGATTAGCGTGGCGCGATAGACCTGGCCATCGGCCACCCACAGTTCGATGTGGCGTTGGTCTGCCAGCGCATCCAGTTCCGGGCGGGGGAAGCCGGCGCTGCCGTCTGGCAGAACGCCGAGCAGGTAGCGGCCATCGGTCTTGATGCCCAGGATCTTAAGGGGGATGTCGGCGGTGAAGGATTCAAGCTTGGCCTGATAGTTGGCCTCATGGTCAGGCTGCTCTTTAGTCCCTTGCTCGGTGTAGATATCTAGCCAAGTACGTTTACGACCATCTGTTTTGACGTAGAAGCCGCGTAGCTCTTTGCGTTGGCCGTTGCTAGGCCAGTAGCTGAAGTATGCGGGGCTGGTTTCGGTTCGGGTTACTTTTTCCGCTGAACGAATCTTTGCGACATAAATACCTGCTTTGATATAGCTCGGCTCGTTTAATGCTTGTTCTACAGTGATCAGGCGATTAATTTTGCCATCCGCATCTAGCCCAAAAAAGTAAATGCCATTGACCTTGATGCCGAAATGTTCATAGTCGATAGGGAGGGTGTAGGGTTCGCGTTTCCTGATATCAGCTCTTTGGAGGGTGATTTTATGATCACGATTGATCATTATTATCGATGAGCCGATCTCATCTTGTTCGTCGACTTCCGGGGATAGAATTTCCCCATCGAAATAATCGCTGGAAAACATCCTAGTGGCGTGCCTGACGTAGTACTCGGTATTAGGTTGAATGACCTTGCCATTACGGTCAATATTTTGAGGAATTGCCATGATGAATGCCTTAGTCAGTATGCCTTGCGAAGCGGGATAGCCGGCCAGAGCCGATACCACCAGCAACGCGAGGCTAATGAGAAACACCAAAAACAGATTCAGACCAGAAGGCCACCATCGCCTCATGGCTGGATACCTTGCTTGGCCAGCATGTCGAGGGCGCGTTTGGTATCTGATTCCATTTTGGCGATGTAGTCGGGGCGGATGAGTCTGCGAGTGGCGTTGATGGGTATTTGAGTGGTGGCCACTGCACCGCGCCCCCCAATCACCGCATCCTTTATCGTTTCCAGTGGGTACTTGCCGTTGATCTTTTCAAAGTGAATATCGGTATCGGGGTCGAGCAGCTTGGCATCGACCAATTGGCAGTCATGCAATAGCCGCCAGATGAAGGTGTGGCAGTTGTTTTCGTCGAAGCTGTCGAGGCGGTAGCTCCAGCGACCACCATATTTGGAATGATAACTGGCGGCGAAATCGCGGATTTGCTGAATGGTGGTTTCAATAGAACGCTCATCGGAGCGGTAGATCCGGAAATAGGGGTGGACGATGCTACGGGCATCAGGATTGCCATGGTTGGGGTCAAAAGGGTAAGGCTTATGGCCGATACCGCGGCCAGCTAACTTTTCATATGGCTTTGCTCGCGGTTGTTTGTCATCCACTTTTCGGCGCTCAGGTGAGTCGCCATTGATGCACCCTTCTACATCCCACATGGCCCCCAACATTTTGGGAGGAGACATAGCTCTGATATCTCTTGCCGGATACCAGCCGTAACTCTCCTTGATCTTGGGATCGTCGTGGGCGATCTCCACCCAGTAGTGGCCGGGGCCGAACTTGAAAATCTCTCCATCGTAATTTTGCGGGCCTGGCTTAGACCACAGCGGGATGCGCTTGATCGTCACCCGGTCCAGCCGGGCCGGGGGCAGGCGTACTTCGCTTTCAGCGATTGCCATTGCTTTATTGGCGGCCTGGGTGACGCCGTCGCCACTCAATAGCGGGAATGATTGCCAATTGCTCATTGGGCGTCTCCTGAGTCGGTATCTAGCGTGATGTTGTGTAGCTGCTTGGCGTAGCCGCTTTTGATGGTGTCGCTGTAGCCATCCGCTCCGGTCACGCCGCGATGCACGACGCCGTCCGGCGTGGTGATGCGATAGGGCTGGCCGACGGCGGCCTGACCATTCGAGCCGGTGATAAGGAAGCGATGGCTGCGCGGCTCCACCACCTTGGCGCTGGGGAAGTCGTAAGCCGGGGTGGGCATGGAG
>NZ_JBMDIQ010000021.1:0-87076 GCF_057808735.1 Chromobacterium sp. FG89
GCGTTGTTGCCGTTTCAACCGCCGAATCTCGTTTGGTCAAAGTCACTTGTCGACGCCGCCACCCAAAGTCCCTTTCCCGTGAGGGGGAGAGATCAAGCGTTGTTGCCGTTTCAACCGCCGAATCTCGTTTGGTCAAAGTCACTTGTCGACGTCGCCACCCAAAGCCCCTCTCCCGCGAGGGGAGAGGGGAGTGATCGAGCGTTGTTGCCGTTTCAACAGTCGAATCTTGTTTTGGTCAAAGTCACTTGTCGATGTCGCCACCCAAAGCCTCTCTCCCGCGAAGTGGGGAGAGGAGTGATCAAGCGTTGTTGCCGTTTCAACCGCCGAATCTCGTTTGGTCAAAGTTATTTGTCGACGCCGCCACCCAAAGCCCCTTTCCCGTGAGGGGGGAGATCAAGCGTTGTTGCGGTTTCAATAGCCGAATCTCGTTCGGTCAAAGTCACTTGTCGACGTCGCCACCCAAAGCCCCTCTCCCCTTGTGGGAGAGGGGTTGGGGAGAGGGGGCGTCCAGGCCTGCTTCCAGCCAGTTCGGCGCGCGTTTTTCGAAGAAGGCGGCCAGGCCCTCGCGCGCCTCGGCGCCGGCGCGCACGCTGGCGATCTGGCCGGCGGTGTCCTCCAGCAATTGATCGTCCCAGGGCGAGCCCTCGCGCAGCATGGCCAGCAAGTCCTTGGCCGAGGACAGCGCCTGCGGCGCGCCCTGAGCCATCGCCTCGGCGATGTCGGCCACGCGCGCGTCCAGCGCCTCGGCCGGCACCAGCTCGTGCACCAGGCCGATGCGCAGCGCGGCGGCGGCGTCGATGCGCTCGGCGGACAGGAAATAACGCCGCGCCTGACGCCAGCCTATCGCGTCGGCCACATAGGGGCCGATGGTGGCCGGCACCAGGCCCAGCCTCACCTCGGTCAGGCCGAACTTGGCGGCCTCGGTGGCGATGGCCACATCGCAGACCGCCGCCAGGCCGGTACCGCCGGCCAGCGCCGCGCCGTGGATGCGGGCGATCACCGGCTTCTTGCTGCGGTAGATGCTTTTGAGCATGGCCGCCAGCCGCTGCGCGTCGGCCAGGTTCTGCTCCTCGCCGTAGCCGGCGGCGCGGCGCATCCAGTCCAGATCCGCGCCGGCGGAAAAGCTCTTGCCGCGGCCGGCCAGCACGATGGCGCGGCAGTCCGCCTGCAACTGCAAATGGGTGAAGGCGGCGGTCAGCTCGGCGATCAGCGTTTCGTTCATCGCATTGTGAACGTCCGGCCGGTTCATCCAGATCGTCGCGGTCTTGCCGCTGTGTTCGATTTCAAGCGTGGTGTAGCTCATCGGTATCGCCTTTCGCCGTCACATCCGGAACACGCCGAAGCGGGTGCTTTCCACTGGCGCGGACAAGGCCGCTTCCAGCGCCAGGCTCAGCACCTCGCGGGTTTGCGCCGGGTCTATCACCCCATCGTCCCACAAGCGCGCGCTGGCGTAATAGGGGTGGCCCTGGCGTTCGTACTGCTCGCGCACCGGCGCTTTCAGCGCTTCTTCCTGCTCGGCGCCGAAGGCGTCGCCCAGCTGTTCCTTCTTCACCTGGGCCAGCACGCCGGCCGCCTGCTCGCCGCCCATCACCGAGATGCGGCTATTCGGCCACATCCACAGGAAGCGCGGCGAATAAGCGCGGCCGCACATGCCGTAGTTGCCGGCGCCGAAGCTGCCGCCTATCAGCACGGTGAACTTGGGCACGCGGGCGCAGGCCACGGCGGTGACCAGCTTGGCGCCGTCCTTGGCGATGCCGCCGTTCTCGTATTTCTTGCCCACCATGAAGCCGGTGATATTTTGCAGGAACAGCAGCGGAATGCCGCGCTGGCAGCACAGCTCGACGAAGTGCGCGCCCTTGAGCGCGGACTCGGAGAACAGGATGCCGTTGTTGGCGATGACGCCGACGCGGTAGCCGTTCAGCCGGGCGAAGCCGGTGACCAGGGTGGCGCCGTAGTTCTGTTTGAACTCGTCGAACTCGGAATCATCCACCAGCCGGGCGATGATCTCGCGCACG
The DNA here is from genome assembly GCF_057808735.1 of Chromobacterium sp. FG89. Taxonomy (NCBI): domain Bacteria; kingdom Pseudomonadati; phylum Pseudomonadota; class Betaproteobacteria; order Neisseriales; family Chromobacteriaceae; genus Chromobacterium; species Chromobacterium sp. FG89. The sequence continues at coordinate 2,016 of NZ_JBMDIQ010000021.1, forward strand.
TCGAAGGGTTTTTTCGGGTCCGCCGGGATTACGCCGTAGATTTCCTCGGCCGCGTAGCGCGGCGGGCGCGGCTCGGCGCGGTCCAGCTCGCCCTGCTTGCGCCAGTTGAGGCCGGACACGATGCGGCGGGCGATGGACAGCGCGTGGGCGTCGTTCTGCGCCAGGTGGTCGGCCACGCCGGACACGCGGGCGTGCACATCGCCGCCGCCCAGCTCCTCCGCCGTTACCACCTCGCCGGTGGCCGCTTTCACCAGCGGCGGGCCGCCCAGGAAGATGGTGCCTTGTTCCTTGACGATGACGGTTTCGTCCGACATCGCCGGCACATACGCGCCGCCGGCGGTGCAACTGCCCATCACCACCGCGATCTGCGGAATGCCGGCGGCGGACAGATTGGCCTGGTTGTAGAAGATGCGGCCGAAGTGCTCGCGGTCCGGGAACACCTCGTCCTGCAAGGGCAGGAAGGCGCCGCCGGAATCGACTAGATACACGCAGGGAAGACGGTTGTCGCGCGCAATCTCCTGAGCCCGCAGATGCTTCTTCACCGTCATCGGGTAATAAGTGCCGCCCTTGACCGTGGCGTCGTTGGCGATGATCAGGCAATCCACGCCGGCGATGCGGCCGATGCCGCTGATCAGGCCGGCGCCGGGCGCGTCGTCGTCGTACATGCCGAAGGCGGCCAGCTGGGACAGCTCCAGAAAGGGCGCGCCGGGGTCCAGCAGCAGATCAATGCGCTCGCGCGGCAGCAGCTTGCCGCGGGCGGCGTGCTTGGCGCGCGCCTTGTCGCCGCCACCCAGTGCGGCCTTGGCCACCTTGTCGCGCAGGTCGGCCACCAGCGCGCGCATTTTGTCGGCGTTGGCCTGGAAATCCGCCGCGCGCGGCGAGAGTTTGGATTCGAGGATGGGCATGGCTATCTCTATTCTTCTTTATCCAAGGATTGACCAATAGCAGCAGCTTCTAGCGATGTGAATTCTTCAATGTCAAAAATGCAGTGAAGAAAGTTTGGGGCGCCTGATTCGGTGGACAGGGCTTGGATGGAACGATCTTCCAATGCCGCAATGACTTGCTTGCCGGTTTGCCGTTGAAAGCTGGTGCCTGAAGACAGGATGGCCAAGCCGTCGCGCTCAACCTCATCGGCCAGTGCTTGAATATCAAAAGGCGCTGTATGTACTTGCTTCATTTGGTCAATTCCATGTTTCTACAGGCAACTGAGCTCGGCCGCAGATGAGGTCAGTCCTGGCCAAGCGGAAGCGTATGGCGGCATGGCTGGATACATCGCCCGAGACCAGGCGCGCCGCCGCAGATAGCACATACGGTCCGGCCAGGCGGCGCAACGCGGCATCAGGCACTGTATCCGCCGCGATTACCGGGTTTCCGCCATCAGTTCGCGGCCTATCAGCCAGCGGCGAATCTCGCTGGTGCCGGCGCCGATCTCGTACAGCTTGGCGTCGCGCAGCAGGCGGCCAGTCGCGTATTCATTGATGTAGCCGTTGCCGCCCAGGCACTGGATGGCGTCCAGCGCCATCTGGGTGGCGCCCTCCGCCGCGTACAGGATGGCGCCGGCGGCGTCCTTGCGGGTCTGGCGGCCGGTTTCGCCGCGGTCCAGCGCCTGGCCCACCGCGTAGACATAGGCTCGGCTGGCGGACAGCTTGACGTACATGTCCGCCAGCTTGCCCTGCATCAGCTGGAAATCGCCGATGGCCTGGCCAAACTGCTTGCGGTCGTTCAGGTAAGGCACCGTGATGTCCATGCAGGCCTGCATGATGCCCAGCGGGCCGGCGGCCAGCACCGCGCGCTCGTAGTCCAGGCCGCTCATCAGCACCTTGACGCCGTTGCCTTCGCCGCCCAGCACATTGGCGTCCGGCACGAAACAGTTGTCGAAGAACATGGGGTAGGTGTTGGAGCCGCGCATGCCCAGCTTGTCCAGCTTGCTGCCGTGGCTGAAGCCGGCGAAGCCGCGCTCCACGATGAAGGCGGTGATGCCCTTGGCGCCGGCGCTGACGTCGGTCTTGGCGTAAACCACCATCACGTCCGCGTCGCCGCCGTTGGTGATCCACATCTTGCTGCCGTTGAGCAGGTAGCCGCCGTCGGCCTTGTCCGCCTTCAGCTTCATGCTGACCACGTCGGAGCCGGCGTTGGGCTCGGACATCGCCAGCGCGCCGACATGCTCGCCGGACACCAGCTTGGGCAGCAGCCGGCGTTTTTGCTCGTCGTTGCCGTTCTTGTGGATCTGGTTGACGCAGAGATTGGAGTGCGCGCCGTAGGACAGGCCCACCGAGGCGGAGGCGCGGCTGATTTCCTCCATCGCGATCATATGCGCCAGATAGCCCATCTGGGTGCCGCCGTACTGCTCGTCCACCGTCATGCCCAGCAGGCCCAGATCGCCGAACTTGCGCCACAGATCGGCCGGGAACAGATTGTCGCGGTCGATGTCGGCGGCGCGCGGGGCGATTTCGCTTTGGGCGAAGTCGCGCGCGGTTTCGCGCAACATATCGTAGGTGTCGCCAAAGGCGAAGCGCAGGCTGCTGTACATGGTTTCTCTCCTCTGATGGGCGCGCGTGATTCGCGTGATATGCTCTATCATTACTTACGTTTACGTAAGCGTCAACATGGCAACGACGGAAACCGGCGCGAAACCGTTATCATGGCCGGGTTTGCATGCAGAGAACAGACATGACGATATGGGTGGACGCGGACGCCTGTCCCAAGGTGATCCGCGAAACATTGTGCCGGGCGGCGCAGCGCACCGGTGTGGAGCTGGTGTTCGTCGCCAATCAGCTATTGACGGTGCCGAAAGCGCCCAACATCCGCGCCTTGCAGGTTCCCAAGGGTTTTGACGTGGCCGACAACGAGATTGTCCGCCGCATCGCGGCGAACGATCTCTTGATCACCGGCGACATCCCCTTGGCGTCCGAGGCCTTGGGCAAGGGCGCGCAGGCGCTGAACTGGCGCGGCGATGTGTATTCGCCGGACACCATCGCCGCGCAGCTGACGATGCGGGATTTCATGGACACGCTGCGCGCCAGCGGCGTGCAGACCGAAGGCCCGCCGCCCTTGAGTCAGGCGGACCGCCAGGCTTTTGCCCGGCAGTTGGATATCTGGCTGGCGAAGCGGCGGGGCTGAGGTTGTAGCGGTTATGGAGGAGAGGGGAGCCGCGTGGGTATCGCTGCGCTCCACCCACCCTACCCATGACGAGCCACTGCGCGTAGGGTGGGAGGAGCCGTAGGCGATACCCACCAGCCGCTCCCGTTTCCAGCGCCAATAGGTTTTAGCCTTTCTTCTTTCTACGCGGCTTCCGCTGCAAGGTGTTCAATTCGTCCAGGCTGAGATGGAAGCGTTGCATCGCCTCCACATGCTTCGGCAGGTCGACCTGTTGCACTCCCAAGTTCAGCAGTATCTCCAGATAGTTGAAGAAGCTTTTGCACATGCTGCGGCGGTGGCCGCGCTCGCTGAAATCCATGTCGTTAGTGATGCGGAACAGCAGTCCGCGCCCGGAATGCTGGCGGTTGAGCTTCAGCAACTGCGCCAGATGGGCGGCGTACTGGCGACCCAAGGCGCAGGCTTCGAACTCATCCTTGGCCTCGGCCGGCTGCCAGTAATGCGGATAGGTACGGCCTTTGATGCGGCGGATGAAGGGCAGGCTGAGGTCTTTGGCGTGGGGACCGGCAAAGCGGTAACGGGAGCGTGGCCCTAGCGGCGGGAGTGGAGAGGCGTCCTGATGGACGTCTTGAGTTTCAGTAGCGGACGAAGTGAGTTCGATGCCTAGCACCGGACGGACAAGCTTTACCATTTGCAACCTCCTGAGCAGAAGGGCCCAGCCGCAAGGCGGCAGGGCGGGCACATGACAAGAGTTAGCCTACCGGTGATATGTCGTACAAAGCCGGCGCGCCCGCGAGGGCGCCACTTGCCATGGCCCGCCCGAATAGGCAAAGCAATGGCAGCGGATACGCTGTGGAAACAGCGCATCCGCGACGACATTTCAATTCAGGAGGCTAATCCCGAGCGCCGCGATTGCTGCGGCGCGGGGGCTATTGTTGGGGAGGAGCGGGAGGGCGTCAAGCCGACGAAGCCCTGCAAAGAAAATCACCGCCGAAATCAAGCTCTGCGCAGCCTAATGCCGAATGGGCAAGCTCTACCTTTTGTAAGCTCTTGAGCAGAAGGGCCATGCCGTAAGGCGGCAGGGCGGGCACATGACAAGAGTTAGTCTACCGGTGAGCTACTGCGAAAGCCGGCGCGCCCGCGAGGGCGCCACTTGCCACGGCCCGCCCAGATTCAGGCAACACCATAACAAGTCGGACACGAAAAAGCTGCAAAACGCGGTGTGTCCGCTGAAAGTACAATGGGAGGCTAATCTCGGCGCTGTTTGTGTAGCAGCGCGGTGGCCATTTGAAGGGCGTCAAGTCTTCGAGGTCTACAAGAGGCTGTCAGTGGTTTTCAATGTAACGCTGCAGCCTCTTTTGCATCAGTTTGCGCCGGCTTTTGCGTCGATGCATCTGGCCAACTGGTGCAGTTCCCCCTGCAAATCGGCCTAAATCACCCCCAATAGAACCGCGGCCGCTGCGGCACCCATGAGGCCAGTGAGACCTCTGCCGTGGCGCTGCCTTTGGATTCGCCCGGTTGAGTCCCGGCGGTGTCATCCAGGACCAGGCTATGTGGGCCTTAACGAAAAAAATGTCGGCCACCCCAGGGGCCTAGTCCCCTTTGCCAATACCCAGGAGCACCGTGAGCACGCTGAGCACGTGGAGCACAGGAGCACCGTGAGCACCAATATTTTTTAGGAAAACCTCGTGGATACTAGCTTTTATGAATGCTTGCTACGGCATAATTTACAACTCATAATCTCAGTTGAATGTTTGTGCCGTAACTGAGAAATTTTCGCGAAGTTCCGACAGCAAGTTGTTTTCAGGTTGAATAAACGCAAGCCTTTGATATTCAATGGTTTTTATTTAAAGTTCACTCCGACGGCACTGCAATCCTGCAGAGCAAACGAATACACCGAAAGAGAGGAAAAATGGTCAAGTTCGCCCCCTTCATTACTAACCCGGTGCCAATGGTGGATACGGCAAAAACCGCTACCAAAGCGGTCACGCCGATACTCTCGGAGAAAGCCGCAAAGACGCGTCTCTCGAGGGCTCAGAAGGCGACGCTGGCCATGCGTAAGGAACTGTGGCCACACATAGCCGACGATCACTTGTGGCTTCGCGCCAACCGTGACGGGTTCACAACCATCCCCCGGACCATGCCGCTTTTCATGGAATTGATCGCCGATGTATCGAAGCAGGTCACAAAAGGCAAATCGGTACCGGCGGGCAAGGCTTACTTGGTGTTGTGGTGCCGCGTGTTTGATGAAGGCTTGGTCAAGATTGAGGTCGAAGCCGCGGCGGCGATGGAAGCGGGCTATACCGGCGAGCGGAATGTCTCCACCTGGCGCGAGCACCTGCGCGTGCTCAAAGAGCTGGGCTTTATCGACTATAAGGCCGGCCAAGCCGGCCCCTGCCAGTTCGTGCTGCTGCTCAACCCGTACCATGCGGCGAAGGCGCTTCGGGACAAGGGCTGGGTGCAGGAAGGTGCGTGGACAGCGCTCTTCCAGCGTGCCCAGGAGATCCGGGCAACGGATTTCGAAGACAGCGGTCTGTAAAAAGGCATGGATATGAAGCAAATTATCTCAATTATGGATGCGTTCGGCCGCTTGATTGTTACTCTGCACACGCATCCGGTCGGCGGCCTGGTCGCGGTTTTGCTGGCTACATGTCTTGTAGTCGCTGGCTGGGCCTGGCGACGATGACCGATCCGAGAGTGCCAAAGGCCCCGGCAGGGGCCTTTGGCACTTAGCCTGAGGGGGTCTGAAAATTGGCCACGCCAATGCTGGCCTTGCTTGCTCCCCCTGCCTGCGATAGCCCATCCTGTGCCCACTAATTGCGATAGTGGGCGTTTTTATTGGACCAAAAGTCAGCATCTTTTAGCGTACACAATCTAAGATATCGGGTTTACTTGCCTGCAGGAAAGCCATCCGCCTAGGTGACCACCTGATCACGGCGGCGGTATTCATCACACGGGAGAGCTTTGGAGAGATCATGGGTCGCATGGTGGTGCGGCAGCTGTGGGGGAAAATTGAGGAAGGGGCTCGGTAAGAGACTTACTACGTGAAGCTGAATCAAGTCGTTCCAGCAAACAATGGCATTACTTGCTGGAAAATGACATTTGGAATGTGGTAGATTTTGTATTCTTATAATAATAGGAATATAAAATGTTTGAAACTGCTGTAAGTTGGTTTAAAGATAGTACCGTCCAAGGGCTTTTCTTGTCGCCTTTAATTGGTGCCATCATGGGGCTACTGCTGACTTTTCTTACTCAAGGCAGCCAGTTAAGCAATGCCAACCGTCCAAGAGACGTCATTCTGATTGTTCAGAAGCACATCACAAACAACAATCCAACAAGAAACAACTCTGATGATCCTGCTGCTGTCTTGATAGCCTTGGCCGCTGCTCTATTGTTTTCAACTTACTTCTATGCGGTACACGCTGCACTCATAATTGACTCTGCATTCAAGGCAACGTTGTTTACGCTTTCGCTAGGTGTGGCTTTTGTTTTTGCATTGATTTTACAAAGCAGAATATCTGGCGCAGAGTGGATTGCCAGAGTTATTCTGCCTCTGATTTTTATTTTGTTCTCGTGGGTGTTGTGGGGTTATGCTCAGCGTGGCATTGTCCCTGGAGCAAAAGAAGTTGCCGAACAGTCAGGGGTTGTAAAGTTTTACTTCTCCGCATTGGATGAGCCGCATAGAAACTGGATTTTGAGTCAACTGCTTGGTGTGTTGGCCAGTGCCGTCTATACCATTCTGACAATTGTAAACTTGCTTCATAACATGGCTTTGCTCCAAGTTCGCTATCAGGGGCAACTACAGGCTTTCTGGCTGTGGGTTTTTAGGGCTACGCACTTCTTCTCAACAGGTGGCGTCGTGTTCCTGATCATCCTTCTAGGGGCATTGGCCTTATGCTTGCTCAATGGAATGGGGTACGAATTTCTGATGAGCCGTGCAAAACTGTAGTGCCCCGCCTCTGAAGTGCAAATTTAACGTGAGTTAACGGGGCTAGAAGGGCTGATCGGCATGTGGATGGGCTCGGCCCCATCCCTGAGTCTTCTCGGCCCTGCCAGGCCCTCAATGTAAGGGCCTCAGTCTGTAAACTTCATTAGCTTCCGTACAATGTAAGCAGCATCACTAGGGTGCTCAGGCATCAATAACGATAGCTTATTAATGTTGTCTCTCTTAAAGAATTCAAACCCTGCATTGCAAATATCACTTGCATTGTCTAGGATAAAATCAATCCCCTTTAGTTTGCTTTCCAAAGTTGTACGTGCTTTTCTATCTATCTGCGCGATAGATATTTCCCCCACCTCTTTTAAAACATCTACAACTTTGAAGCGTAGCTCAGCAATGCAACGTTCAGTTATATATCGATTATTTCTCTGAGGGTCTAACTTAAAGACATGAGTGCCATCAACTTGGGCAATTTTGACAAGAATGCTTTTTTTGCTTTGGCCCTCTGACATCAGCTCACGTTCATCTTCAGAAAAATGCTTTTGATGCTTTATTTCTCCCTCTCGCATAACAAGCTCATAGAAGTCATATCTAAATTTTGGATTTGTACGAACTAAGGAAATAAATTTTTCTATTTTCGTTGTGCGTTCTTGCAACTGAACAATCAGTTGATTGGCCTTTTCTATACGCTCGCTTCTTTTGTGTAAGAAGTTAGTCAACCACTCTCGAGTTTGTCGATCCGCATCAAGGCGGTTATATTCAGCAAGAACTGATTTCCAGCTAGTCTGAAACTCGCGCTCCCCACAGTCCTTCCCGCAAATGGTCTCCATGCCGGACCTCGTCCTGATCACAAAGCCGTGCCAGTGAATTTTGTTGCAGCTATTTAAACCACATCTTAATGCTCTTAATTCATCAAAATCATACTTGCCGACTATTCTTTCTAGTTCATTTTTACCTACAGTCAGTCGGTACTGAAATCCGGGACGTTCTTCAAACTCTTTCGCAGACATGAATAGCAAAACCTGTTGAGTGTCTTCCACTTTCTAGCCTCCTGATCGACTGGTTTTGCAATTTTATCAAAGGAGTACCGCAACCCACTAATCACCTTACTGATAGACGTAGTCACTAATGATGCTAATTAACTTAGATTCAGCCCGCACCACCAGTTTTCCATCTTCACCCACTGGGAGGTAGGGGCGTGCAGGTAGATAGGCGCGGAGGCCGCGGCCGGCCCTACTGCCTAGGTGCTGGATAGCCGCGTATGCATCCAGTCTGTTGCCCCATGGCCCGAAGCGCAGCTCTTCCGCGCTGGCGGCATCGCTGAATGCGGCGCGGCGCAGATTGCCGTCAACCTGCAGAATGCGTTTTGCGCCTAGGCGGCGCTCGCCGACCTTGCTCAGTGTGCCGTCCTTTTTGTAGTTCTTGCGGCCGCCACGGCTGCGCAGATAAGCGGCCAGCGTCGCCGGGGCATTGGGCTGCCAGGCCGCCGCGGACCAGTACCCCGGACTTCGCTTTGACTTTGTGAATGACGAATTTATATTCAACACGGACTGTGTGGTAGGGCTGGATGCGAAGCACACTACGTATCCGATGTGCTCCAGTCCCTTCAAGCCTGCCGACGGGTGGCAGGCTCGAGGTTTTAAGCGGCTGCTTGTTCGAGCACCGCGACGTTAGCGCGCCATCACTGAGCGAATCGAAGATTCGCACGTAGAGAGTTCAGCCGCGCCTCGGGCCTGACGGGAACCGGCGGGAAGCCGCAGGCCAGGCTTGCAGGGCGGCCTTTGGGGTGAAGGGGAATTTGGTCGAGCAAATTCCCCTTCCTGCCCGCCGGGCAGCCCCGGCAATGAAAATCATCATCCGCGCAGCGGATTCAATCAAACAACAACGCCCCCAAAACGGGGGCGTTGCGGCGAGTGGCGCGGGAATCAGGCCTTGCCCAGGTGCGGCTCGGCTTCGAACTCCGCTTCCTTGCTGCTGCCCGGCTGACGTATGGTCAGCGAGAACAGCAGCGCGACGATCAACAGCGCCAGGATCAGATGGAAGGTGGCCAGGAAGCCGCCGAACAGCGAAGCGACGATGGAGCCGACGATGCTGCCGATGCCGAAGCCCAGATAGATCACGCCGTAGTTCTTGGTCAGGTTGTTGAGGCCGAAGAAATCGCTGACCAGCGAGGGGTAGACGGTGATGGTGCCGCCGAAGCTGAAGGCGACGCAGGCGATGGCCAGGAAGAACAGGGTGGCGTTCAGGGGCACGAACAGCAGGGTCAGCATGCCGGCCAGCGCGGAGACTTGGGCGATGGTGATCACCCGGATGCGCGGCATCTTGTCGGAGAGAATGCCCAGCACCAGGCGGCCGGACAGATTGGCCACCGCGATCACCGCCACGGCGTTGGCGGCGGTCAGCGCCGGCAGGTGCACATAGCTTTCGCCGATGTCCTTGGCCACGCCGATCACGTACAGGCCGCTCATGCACACGGTCAGGAACATCAGCGCCAGCATCCAGTACTGCGGTTGGCGCATCGCCTCGGCCAGGGTGTAGTCATGGCTGGCGTTCTGCTGCGCGGCGGCTTGCTGCTGCGGCGCGTCGCGCATCAGCAGGCTGCCGGCCACCACCATGGCCATGGCGATCAGGCCCCACAGCTCAAAGGTGGTTTCCAGGCTGAAGCGGGCTAGCAGCGCCAGATTGATGTATTTGAAGCCCAGGCTGCCCAGGCCGTAAGCGCCGATGGCGCAGGCGGATACCAGGCCCTTACGCTCCGGAAACCATTTGACGCAGTTGGACAGCGTCAGCAGGTAGCCGGCGCCGTCGGCCAGGCCCACCAGCACGCCGGCGCACAGATAGAGCATGACCAGATTATTGGCTTGGGCGGTGAGGAAGAAGCCCAGGCCCAGCATCAGGCCGGCGCCCAGGGTGACGCGCTGCACGCCGAAGCGTTCTTGCAGTTTGCCGGCCAGCGAGGAGGCCACCGCCAGCGCCAGGCTGAGCAGGCCGAAGGCGAAAGCCACCTGGCTGACCGGCTCGGACAGCTTGGCGGAGAGTTGGGCGTTGAACAGGCTCCAGGTGTAGACGGAGCCCAAAGCGAATTGGGTGAGGACGGTGCCGGCCAGGGTACGGTAGCGGATGGAGTTTGAGGCGTTCATGGCGCTGCTCGCTTAAAGTCATTACTGTTGGTGTGACTATAAGCCTGTGCTTATGTAGGGGGCGCGGCGGCGGCATGAGATGCAGGCGGCGCGGAATGAAGTGCAGACGGCGGCGAACCAGTTGCAGGCCCTGAAAATGGCTCGAATGAGTGGATGGCATTTCCATTGCCAAGCCGGCTTGCCAATGGAATGTCTGGCCTTAGAGCCTGTTCAAAATCTCGCGAGCCAGAGCGAGACAAGGCGAAAACGGCTGAGAAAGCGGAGTGTACATAGGGTACATGAGCATTTCGAAGCCGGTTTCAACGCCGTATCGCCGCAGCGCAGCAGATTATGAACAGGTTCTTATTCAGGAGCCGGCTGGCAGCCGGTTTGATGCGCCGCGCGGGCGACCAACGCTCAAAGATGCATCAACTGCCGGAAGGCCTTGATATTGCTGCGGCTGACCGGAATCTCGGCTTTCAGGTCGTACAGCTTGATGATGTAGGTGCTGTTGAGCCAGGGCGCGATTTCGCGGATTTTGTGGATGTTGACGCAGTAGGAGCGGTGGCAGCGGAAGAAGCTGTCGGCCGGCAGGCGGGCGACGAATTCGCTGATGCTCATCGACATCACGTAGCGGTCGTGCGCGGTGTAGACCAGGGTGACTTTCTCGTCGGCCTCGGCGTAGTAGATCTGCTCGCAGGGGGTGACGATGATGCTGTCGCCCTTGACCAGGTTGACGGTGCGGCTGGCGGCCGGGGCTTCGGCCGGCGCGGCGGCGGCCGGCGGCGTCTGCGCTTCCAGCTTGGCCAGCAGATTGATGATGCGGGCCTCGTTGTAGGGTTTCAGGATGTAGTCGAAGGCCTCCACCTCAAACGCTTCCACCGCGAACTCCTTGTAGGCGGTGACGAAGACGATGCGCGGCGGCCGCGACGATTTGTGCAGGTTCTTGGCCAGCAGCAGGCCGTCAATGGATGGGATGTTGATGTCCAGGAACACCACGTCCACCTCTTGTTCCTGCAGGAATTTGAACGCTTCCAGCCCGTCTTCCACGCTGGCGACGATGTCGATGCGGCTGTGCTCGCGGATCAAATAGGCCAGCTCTTCGCGCGCCAGGTATTCGTCTTCCACGATCAGGGCTTTCAGCATGTCGGCTCCTCGGCGGCGGGCAGGTCGAAACAAACGGCGGTGCCGGGCTCCAGCCGGGTCAGCCGCAAGCCCTCGCCGTATAGCAGCTTGAGCCGCTGGTTGACGTTGCTCAGGCCGATGCTGCGGCTGGACAGCGTGCCGGCGGCCACGCCGTCCAGCACTTCCTGGCTGACGCCGTAGCCGGTGTCGCGCACGCAGACGTGGACCTTGGCGCCGTCGCGCTTGACCGCGATGCTGACCCGTCCCGGCTCCTTGCGCGGCTGGATGCCGTGCAGGATGGCGTTTTCCACCAGCGGCTGCAACAGCAGGCTGGGGATGCGCACGTGTACGTCGTCGATGTCGAAGTCCACCGTCAGCTTGGCGCCGAAGCGCGCCTGTTCTATCGCCACGTAGTCGCGCACTTGCTGTAGTTCTTCCTGGATGTCGATCAGCCGGTCGCCCAGCGACAGGTTGTAGCGCAAGTAGTCCGCCAGGTTGGCGATCAACTGGCGCGCCTGCTGCGGCTGGATGCGGATCAGCGAGGAGATGGCGTTCAGGGCGTTGAACAGGAAGTGCGGGTTGATCTTGCTTTGCAGCGCGCTGAATTCCGCCTTGCGCGCCATTTCTTCCAGCTGTTTGACCCGCGACACTTCCATCTGGGTGGAGATCAGCTGGGACAGGCCCACCGCCACTTCGCGCAGCGGCGTGCTGATGCCGTGGCTCTTGCGGTAGAAGATTTTCAGGGTGCCGCTGACGCCGGCCTTTTCGCGCAGCGGGATGATGATGACGGAGTGGAAGTCCGCCAGGTGGTATTGCTGCAGATTGTTCTCGATGATGATCTGGTCGCCGGCGATGGCCTGGCGGGTGATGGCGCCGATGGCGGAGTGCTCGTCCATCTCGTAGTAGTCCTTGCCCAGGCCGACATAGGCCAGCACGTCCGAGGTATTGGTGATGGCCACCGCGTCGGCGTCCAGCTGGTCCCGGATCACGGTGCAGACCTGGACCATGGCGTCGCGGTCCAGGTTCTGGAAATAGGGCAGGGTGCGGTTGGCGATGGTCAGCGCCAGCTTGGCCTGGCGCGCGGCCAGCAGTTCTTTTTCGTCGTTCAGGTCTTGCACCAGCTTGATGATCAGGCCGACGCAGACGGTGCCGACAATCATCGGGAAGGCGATGTGGCTGACGATGGGCACGCCCACCGCCGGCTCGGTCAAGAGCAGGATCAGGCCCATGGTCAGCCCTTCGCACAGCATGCCGGCCAGGATGCCGTACAGCCACAGCCGCCCCCGGTCGGCGCGGCAGTGTATCCAGGTGGCCAGCAGGCCGGCGCAGACGCTGGAGATCAGGCAGGGCAGCGAGGTGTAGCCGTTGATGTCGATCAGGTAGCGGTGCAGGCCGGAGACGATGCCGGCCGGTATCCCCACCCAGGGGCCGAACAGGATGCCGCCGGACAGGATGGCGATGATGCGCACATTGACCAGGGAGCCGTCCACCGGAATGCCGGTATAGGTGCTGAATACGGCGAACAGGCAGAACAGCAGCGACACCGCCGCCAGTTCGGCCGGGCTGTGGTCCTGTTTGCGCAGCAGGTGTTGAAACGGGCGGGTGCGGGTGAGGAAGAACAGCGCCATCAACATCAGCGCCGCCCGTTCGAACACCGCCAGCAGCATGGCTTGGTTTTCTATCATGGCGTCGGGAGTGGGGCGGCCGCGCCCGCTGGGGCCGGCCTCAAGCCCTGATTTTAAGCCATGCGGCGCGCTTTGGCCGCAGGCGGGCGCAGATTAGGCGGGCGTCATGCCGCAGGAGGCTCCAAGGCCGCCAGCAACTCCGCCAGCTTGCGGTCCAGCGCGTCCTGGCTGCGCTGGTTGAGGCCGGACAGGATGGCGTGCTCATTGGCCACGTGGGCGGTGACGGCGCGGTCTATCAGTTCCAGCCCGCTCTCGGTCAAGCGCACCAGGGTGCTGCGCGCGTCCTCGGCGCAGGCGGCGCGTTCGATCCAGCCCTTGCTTTCCAGCACTTTCAGCCGGTGGGTCATGGTGCCGGAGCTGATCATCAGCGAGGAGAACAGCGCGGTGGGCGCCAGGCTGTGCGGCGCGCCGGCGCGTCTGAGCGTGGCCAGCACGTCGAACTCCCAGCCGCTGAGCCCGAATTGCTCGAAAGTGGCGTCCAGCCTGTGCTGCAGCAGCATGGAGCAGCGGCGCAGCCGGCCGATCAGGCCCATCGGCGCCACGTCCAGGTCCGGCCGTTCCCGGTGCCATTGCGCCAGGATGGCGTCCACGGCGTCGCCGGCGTTCTGTTGCGTCATGCGCATTCCTTTATCTTGAATTCAAGATTTTATTTGTCTTGAATTCAAGGCAATGTTATCTTGAATTCAAGTCAGTTTTCGATGCGATTATAAGCGATTGCGAAAGGAATGCCCATGTCTGCGCGCCTGATGGCCTCCCGTTGGAGCGATGTGTTGTTGACCGCGCTGGCTCCGGCGATCTGGGGCTCCACCTATATCGTCACCACCCAGCTGTTGCCGCCGGACCGGCCGTTCACCGCTGCCTTGCTGCGAGTGTTGCCGGCCGGCTTGTTGTTGATCCTGGCCAGCCGCCACCTGCCGCGGCGCGGCGAGTGGGGCCGGCTGCTGGTCTTGTCCGCCTTGAATATCGGCGTGTTCCAGGCGCTGCTGTTCGTGGCCGCCTATCGCTTGCCGGGCGGCCTGGCCGCGGTGCTGGGCGCCACCCAGCCGCTGCTGGTGATGGGCCTGGCCTGGGGGCTGGACGGCCGCCGCCCGGCGCGAGTGGCCGCCTGGGCCGGCGTCGCCGGGGTGGCGGGCATGGCGGCCTTGCTGTTGTCGCCGGGCGCGGTCTGGGACGGTGTCGGCATGTTGGCGGCGCTGGGCGGCGCGGTGGCGATGGCCAGCGGCACTTATCTGACCCGGCGCTGGCGGCCGAGCGCGCCGCTCGCCGCCTTGACCGGCTGGCAACTGGCCCTGGGCGGGCTGATGCTGGCGCCGCTGGCCTGGGCGCTGGACCCGGCCTTGCCGGCGCTGGGCGCGACGCAGTGGCTGGGGTACGGCTATCTCTGCCTGTTCGGCGCCTTGCTGGCCTATTTATTGTGGTTTCGCGGGCTGGCGCGGCTGTCGCCGGTGGCGGTGTCCTCGCTGGGCCTGCTCAGCCCGCTGACGGCGGTGCTGTTGGGCTGGCTGTTGCTGGGGCAGGCCTTGGGGCCGCTGCAGCTGGCCGGCCTGGCCACGGTGCTGGCCAGCGTGCTGGCGGTGCAGCGCAGCATGGCCGCGCCGCCGCCGGCGGACAAGCAGATCATGGCCGGCGCGGCGCGCGCGCGGTCTTGAGCGGTAATGGAATCAATCAGCAGCAATCAGATAAGGAGTCTGTTCATGAAGAGCGCTTTGCAAACCCTGCTGGACCAGCGTGTGTCGGCCAATCACTTCGATCCCTCCCATGTGTTGGCGGACGCGGAGATCGAGCAGTTGCTGAACGCCGCCACCCGCGCGCCGTCGGCCTATCATTTGCAGAACTGGAAGTTCGTCGCGGTGCGCAGCGCCGAGGCCAAGCGCCGTTTGCAGGCGGCCAGCTACGGCCAGCAAAAAGTGGCGGACGCGGCGGTGACCTTCATCTGCTGCGGCACGCTGAACGCGCATCGCGGGCTGGAGGCGTCGCTGCGGCCGGCGGTGGATGCGGGCATTCTGCCGCCGGAGGTCGGCGACAGCTGGCTGCGCGCGGCGGAGAACGCCCACCGGGACGACGCGCGCGCGCAGCGCGACGAGGCGATCCGTTCCGCCTCATTGGCGACGATGGTCTTGCTGCTGGCGGCGGAGGAGCGCGGCCTGGCCAGTTGCGCGATGGGCGGTTTCGACGCGGCCGCGGTGGCGCGGGAGTTTGGCCTGGGCGCGGACGAGTTGCCGGTGATGCTGGTGACGGTGGGGCGGGCGGCGGCCGGCAATTGGCCGCAGAAGCCGCGTCGGCCGGTGGCCGAGGTGATGGTGTGGGCTTGATGGCCTGCTTGATCGTGAACTGGTTTTGAGAGCCAGCTCAATGTCCGCGTGGTGCATGAGCATTTTGAGCTCGGTTCCAACGCGGTATCGTCGACGCGCAGCAGATCGTAAACAGGTTCTCAGGCGCTGCGCGCGGCCGGCGGCTGCGCCAGCACCGTGCGGCAGTGGCTTTCCAGGCGGGTGATTTCTTCCAGCACCGCGTCGATGTCTCGGCGCTGTTCTTCCAGCAGGCGGCGGCGTTCCAGCACCAGGTCCAGCAGTTTTTGCGACTGGCTGGCCTCGTCGTGGGCCTGCTCGTACAGGTCCAGGATTTCGCGGATGTCGGACAAGGACAGGCCGATGCGCTTGCCGCGCAGGATCAGCTTGAGCCGGGCGCGGTCGCGGCGGTTGAACACCCGCTGGCGGCCGTCGCGCTGCGGTTCTATCAGGCCCTGTTCCTCGTAGAAGCGGATGGTGCGCAGGGTGACGTCGAAGTCGCGCGCCAGGTCGGAGATGCTGAAGAATTCGGGTTCGGTCATGGTGTGTTCCAAGGCAAGCGGCGATTGTAGCTTTTTTTTAACGCGTTCTCAGCCCTAGCATGATTTACGTTTACGTAATCGTCAACTTGTGGGATGAATGAAAAAAACAAAAGCGATGCGTACCGTCCACCAGGAGAGAGAGATTCGATGACCTTGCCCAGCTATGTCCACGGCGCCAGCCCGCAAGCCTTGATCGGCCAGACCATAGGCCAGTTGTTCGACCAGACCTGCCGCGAGCACGGCCGCCGCGAAGCGCTGGTGGTGCGCCATCAGCAGATACGCTGGAGTTACGAGGAATTGCGCGAGCAGGTGGACCGGCTGGCCTGCGGCCTGATCCGGCTGGGACTCAAGCCCGGCGACCGCATCGGCATCTGGTCGCAGAACAACGCGGAATGGGTGTTGACTCAGTTCGCCACCGCCAAGGCCGGCCTGATCATGGTCAACATCAATCCGGCCTATCGCCGCTCCGAGCTGGAATACGCGCTGAGCAAGGTGGGCTGCCGCGCATTGATTCTGTCGCCCAGCTTCAAGAGCAGCGACTACCTGGCGATGGCGGCGGATCTGCTGCCGGAGCTGGCCGCCAGCGAGCCGGGCCGGCTCAAGTCCGCCGCCATGCCGCAGCTGGAAATCGTCATCCGTCTGGGGCGGCAGCGCACGCCGGGCATGTTTAATTTCGCCGATCTGATGGCCGCGCCGTCGGCCGAGGAGAAAGCCGGGTTGCAGCGCTTGGGCGAGACGCTGCAGTTTGACGACGTGATCAATATCCAGTTCACCTCCGGCACCACCGGCAGCCCCAAGGGCGCCACCCTGACCCATCACAACATCCTGAACAACGCTTACTTCGCCGGCGCGGCGATGGCCTTCGGCCCGGACGACCGGCTGTGCATCCCGGTGCCGCTTTATCATTGCTTCGGCATGGTGCTGGGCACCTTGCTGTGCCTGAGCCACGGCGCGGCCATGGTGTTTCCGGCGGAGAGCTTCGACGCGCAGGAGGTGTTGCGCACGGTGCAGGAGGAGGGCTGCACCGGCCTGCACGGGGTGCCGACGATGTTCATCTCGGTGCTGGATCGGCCGGATTTTTCCGATTACGACGTGTCCACGCTGCGCACCGGCATCATGGCCGGCAGCCCGTGTCCGATCGAGGTGATGAAGCGGGTGACCAGCCAGCTCAATATGAGCCAGGTGACCATAGGCTACGGTATGACCGAAACCAGCCCGCTGAGCTTCCAGAGCGCCACCGACACGCCGCTGGACAAGCGCGTGGCCACGGTGGGGCGCATCCATCCGCACGTGGAGGTGAAGATCGTGGACGTGGAAGGCCGCATCACGCCGCGCGGTCAGAGCGGCGAGTTGTGCACGCGCGGTTATTCGGTGATGCCCGGCTATTGGGGCGACCCGGCCAAGACCGCGGAGGCGATAGACGCCGCCGGCTGGATGCGCACCGGCGATCTGGCGGAGATGGACGCGGACGGCTACGTCAACATCGTCGGCCGGGTCAAGGACATGGTGATCCGCGGCGGCGAGAACATCTATCCGCGCGAGGTGGAGGAGTTTCTCTACCGCCATCCCAAGATTCAGGACGTGCAGGTGATCGGGGTGCCGGACGAGCGCTTCGGCGAGGAGTTGTGCGCGTGGATCCGGCTGCGCGACGGCGAAAGCGCCGACGCCGACGATATCCGTGCTTTTTGCCAGGGGCAGATCGCGCATTACAAGATTCCGCGTTACATCGAATTCGTCGATAGTTTCCCGATGACCATCACCGGCAAGATTCAGAAATTCGTCATGCGGGAGAAGATGAAGGAGAAGTTGGGTCTGGCGGACGGCAAAACCGCCTGACCCGTCTCAAACAATGGGAGCAAAAGCCCCGGCTTGCCGGGGCTTTTTGGCTTACAATGCCGCCAGACTGATCTTTAAGCTGAGGAATCCATCATGACTACCGTATTCAACGACGCCGATCTGCTGCGTCTGGAAAACCTGCTGACCCCCTTGTCCGCCAGCGGCAGCACCATGCGCCCGGACGAAGTGCAGGGCTTTTTCGCCGCGCTGGCGTGCGGTCCGGACGCGGTGGACGCCGATTTCTGGCTGGAAGAAGTGCTGGGCGACGCGCCGGCCTTTGAAAACGCGGACGACGCGGCGGAACTGAAAACCCTGCTGCAGAAGCTGTACGACGCCACCGCCGCCGCGCTGGCGGCCGGCGACGAGCTGGACCTGATCCTGTACGCGGAAGACGACAGCGACAGCGACGAGCCGGACTACTGGCCGTGGGCCAACGCCTTCCTCTACGCGCTGGACGTGGTGGACACCGATTGGTTCGAAGTGGCCGACGAGGACGAGGGCTTTGAAAGCCTGATGATGCCGATGCTGGTGTTGGGCGGCGCTTTCGAGCAGGAAGACGGCGAAGACCTGCTGACCTTCAGCGACGAAGAAGTGGAAGGCTACAAGGAAGAAATGCTGGAAGCGCTGGCCGCGGTCCATACCTACTGGCGCGCCAAGGAGCAGGCACCCAGCACCGTGCGCCGCGAAGGCGACAAAGTGGGCCGCAACGACGTCTGCCCGTGCGGCAGCGGCAAGAAGTACAAGGCCTGCTGCGGCCGCAACTGATTGTCCCGCGCGTTGCGCCGGGCGTTAAAAAAAGGAAGCCGGGAGGCTTCCTTTTTTCATGCCGGCGCGCCTTGGCGCTTGCTGAAATTGTTAAGTACCGGCCGCGGCGGCGGGCTTTAGCGCGCGTTCCGCGGCCTCCCGGGCGTTGAGCCGGTCGATGTAATCGAATACGTCCAGCAGCGAGGTGGTCAGCGCCAGCACTTGCTCAAGCAGGCTGAAGAAGCCTTCCCAATAGCCTTTGGCGGCGCTGTCGTCGCTAAAGTCTATGTCCGCGGCGATTTGGGCGAGCAGGTTTCGCAGCCCGTCGTCGGGATTGTCCTGCAGATACTTGATGAAATGTCCTGCGAATTCGCGGCCCAGCAAATGCGCGGCGTGTTGGTCGTCTATGGGCGGAACTTGCCAGCAATGAACGCCGCGCCGGTTGGACGCGTTGGCTGCAAACGGCAATTCCGCGCGGGACGTCGGGTCCGGGTCTGGACGGTAATGGCGGCGGGATGGGGTTTTGATCGACATGATCACCTCCGTGTAGCGGTTTTTCATTGCCACCCCCACGGCCAAGCGGAGGTGGCAGACCGAACAGGGTTGGCCGACCGGACTACACGACTCCGGCACACCCGCTAAGGTGTCCCCACCCGGCCCGCCATTGTGAGCGCGCACGAGTGCAGCGATCCAAACGCAAAGCTCAAGCGCTTGTTCGCAGTGTAGTTCGCCGGACGGCCAAGTCCGGTGCCGCGAGGAACGGCACGGCAGCGATTGTGCACAGTTGCCCGCTGCCCGGTCAAGGCGCAGGCCGGGCGTTAAAAGCCCGTCAATGCTCGCTTACGCGGCCGGTATCGGCCGCGGGCGGAAAATAGCCGGCCGGCAAGCCCGGATGGGTGCGGCCATGAAAAAGCGGCGCGCTCCCATGGGGGAGGCGCGCCGCGTGCCTGGCGGTGAGCGGCGGGCTTAGCCGTTCAGCGCCGGGTAGTCGGTGTAACCGCGCGCGTCGCCGCCGTAGAAGGTGGCCAGGTCCGGCGGGTTCAGCGGCGCGCCGCTTTGCAGGCGTTCGGCCAGGTCCGGGTTGGCGATATAGCTGCGGCCGAAGGCGGCGGCGTCGATATAGCCTTGGCGGATCAGGGTTTCCGCCTTTTCCGCGGTGTAGGCGCCGGCGCCTATGATCACGCCCGGATAACGCTGGCGCAGCGCCTGGCGGAAGCCCTCGTCCAGCACCGGGCCGCCGGCCCAGTCCGGTTCCGAGATGTGCAGGAAGGCCAGTTTGCGCTTGGCCAGTTCCTCGGCCAGGTAGAGCGCCATCTCCAGCTGATCGGTATTGCTGATGCCGTTGAAAACGCCCAGCGGCGAGATGCGGATGCCCACGTGCTCGGCGTCCCATTCCGACACCACCGCGTCCACCACCTCCAGCAGGAAGCGCGCGCGATTGGCCACGCTGCCGCCGTATTCGTCGGTGCGGACATTGGCTTGCGGCGACAGGAACTGGTCCAGCAGATAGCCGTGGGCGCCGTGGATTTCCACCAGGTCGAAGCCGGCGCGGCGCGCGTTGTCGGTGGCGCGGCGATAGTCTTCCAGGATGTCGGCCAGCTCGGACACTTCCAGCGCGCGCGGGGTGTCGCACTGCTCGCGCACCAAGCTGCCGTCCGCGGCGCGGATATTGGTGCGGCTGTCGGCCTGGATCGCCGACGGCGCCACCGGCGCTTCGCCGTCCGGCTGCAAGGAGCGGTGGGAAATGCGGCCGGTGTGCCACAGTTGCAGCGCGGTCAGGCCGCCCTTGGCGTGCACCGCGGCGTTGACCTTGGTCCAGGCCGCCACTTGCGCTTCGCTGTAGATGCCCGGCGCGCCGGCGTAGCCCTTGGCGGTGGGGGAGATGTGGGTGCCTTCCGCCACGATCAGGCCGGCGCCGGCGCGCTGGGCGTAATAGGTTTCCGCCAGCGCGGTGGGCACGTCGCCCGGCTCGGTGTTGCGCAGCCGGGTCAGCGGCGCCATCGCCACGCGGTTTTTCAGGGTCACGGCGCCTACGCGCAGCGGGGTGAACAGTTTGTCGGCTTGCATTGCGATGTCCTTGGCTCTATTTAAGCGGGGAAAAGTGGGCGGGCGCGATCACAGATCGAAACCGAAACCCTGTTTGCGCGCCACCGGCGCGACCTGCGGGAAATACACGTTGCGGTAATACTGCGCGGTGTTGGCGGACCAGGGCTGGCCGTCGGCGCGCTGAATGCTCTTCCAGTAATCCATGATGGACGCGTCGTACTGCGCGATCATAGCCGGCAGTTCCGCAGCCTGGTAGCGTTCGCGGTGCACAAAGCTGGCGCGCGGCAGTCGCGGCTTGACCGCGCTGTCCTGATCGGCGTAGCCCAGCACCACGCCCACCAGCGGGAAGGTCAGTTCCGGCAGCTCCAGCAGTTCCACCATGGCTTGCGGGTCGCGGCGGATGCCGCCGATGGGCACCACGCTCAGGCCGGCGGAACGGGCCGCGGTCATGATGTTGCCCAGGGCGATGCCGGCGTCCACCGCGCCGACGGCGAAGGCTTCCACGCTGTTGTGGATCACTTGCTCGGCGCCGGCTTTTTCCACGCCGATCCGGGTTTTGTAGAAGTCGGGAACAATGGCGACGAAGACCGGCGCCTGGGCGATCCACGGCTGGCCGCCGGCGATTTCGGCGATTTTTTGGCGACGCTCCGCGTCCTGCACCACCACCAGCGACACCTGCTGGCCGTTGATGGAGGTGGGGCCTTTCCAGGCGGCGTCCAGCACCGCGTCCAGCACCTCGGCGGGAATGGGTTTGTCCTGGTAGCTGCGCACGCTGCGGTGCTCTTGCATTAGTTCCAGTGTCGAGTTCATGCTTGGGACTCCTTCAAGTAGACCAGTCGTCTAGTTTTAATGTCAAAATAACCCGCTCCGGGGAGCGGGGGAGGGCGCGGCCTCGCCTTGGCTAGGGCGCGCGCAGAATTTGTTGCGTGTGCGCCATCGCGGCCAACAGCGGCGCGCGCGAATGTTGAGTCTTGAACAGCAGCGCGCTGCCCACCCACAGGCTGTACAGCGCGCTGGCGGTCTCGTCCGGCAGCAGGTCCGCGTCCAGCGAGCCTTCCTGCTGGCCGCGGCGGATGCAGGCGGCCAGATTGCGCACCACGAAACCCATGCCTTCCGCCAGCGCCTCGCGCATCGGCTCGGACAGGTCGGAGACCTCGGCGGCCAGCTTCACCGCCAGGCAACAGCGCTGCGGCTGATCGCAACGGTGGGTTTCCAGCCAGCCGTCGAAATAATGCAGCAGGCAATCGCGGGCGCTGCCGGCGTCCTTGGACAGAAAGCTCACCAGTCTGCCGTCGTATTTCTCAAAATAACGACGCAGCAGTTCCACGCCATAGCCTTCCTTGCTGCGGAAGTAATGGTAGAACGAACCCTTGGGCACCCCGGCCGCGCCGAGGATTTCCGCCAGGCCCACGGCGGAGAAGCTCTTGCCGAGGATGATGGCTTCGCCGGTGGCCAGCAGGTGTTCGCGAGTGTCTGAAAACTGGTTGGGACGTGACATGGGCTGAAGTCTACTAGACCGGTCGTCTAGTTTCAAGAAATTTTTCAATCCCTGGGAGAGGCGCGCGCTGGCGACAAGGGCGAGGCCGGCGAATCAGGCGGGCGAGGAATGCTTTTAGCATGGTAAATATTGATAATAAGAATCAATTGCAACTACAATGCCGGGTTTTACGCTAAGCGCCTGTTCATGATCCCGCGAGCAAGAGCGAGACAAGGCGAAAACGAGCGAAAAGCGGAAGGTACGCGTGGCATATGAGTATTTTGAGCGGGTGCTCACCGTGCAACGCTGCACGAAGCGCAGCAGATTTTTGAACAGGTTCTAAGCCGACGATGCGAGAGGAAACCCTATGAAGTCAATCTGGAAGCTGCTGGCCATCGTCCTGCTGAGCGGCTGCGCGGCCCTGTCTCAGGAGGCCGAACCGGCCGGAGACCCGCCCGGCCGCATTGTGGACCTGCGCAGCGGCGAAGTTTTGCAGCCGGCGCAATTGTTGCAGCGGCTGGCCCCGGCGCCGCGGCTGCTGGTGGGGGAAAAGCACGACAACCGCGAGCACCACCGCATCGAACGCTGGCTGGCGACGGAACTGGCGGCGCGGCGGCCGCAGGGCAGCGTGCTGCTGGAAATGCTGACCCCGTCGCAGCAGGCCAAGGTGGAACAGGCGCAGGCCCGGCTGCGCGCCGGCCAGCCGCTGTCCGGCGCCGCGCTCGCCCAGGCGGTGGATTGGCTGCCGGGCTGGCCGTGGCCCTTGTACGGCAAACTGGCCGAGCATGTGATGCGCGCGCCTTATCCGATGCTGGCGGCCAATCTGGACAGGAACGAGATGCAGGCGGTGTACCGCAGCCAGGTGCAATTGCCGGGCCAGGCGTCCACGCGGCCTGAGGTGCGCGCCAAGCTGAGCGAACTGATCCGCGAGGAGCACGGCGGGGAGGTCAAGGCCGAGCACCTGGCCTCGATGCTGGCGGTGCAGCAGGCGCGGGACCGGCGCATGGCCGAGCGGCTGCTGGCGGCGCCGGCGCCGGCGCTGTTGATCGCCGGCGCTTATCACGCCGCCGCGGACATCGGCGTGCCGCTGCATGTGCGCGATTTGCAGCCGCAAACGCCGTTGCGGGTGCTGATCCTGGCGGAAGAGGGCATGAAGCTGGACGCGCGCCAGGGCGATTACGCCTGGTTCACGGCGCCGGCCCGGCCTTGAGCGCGGTTGCGCTGCGCTTATATATTGATAATGATTCTCATTACGTATAACATTCTCAACTCGAACAAATAAAACTTCGCTTGGATTTCCGATGATGAACACCATGAAACGAGCGGCGACAGGCTGCGCGCTGGCAGGCGCGTGCTGGCCGCTGACGGCGCTGGCGGAAGCCGGCGCGGCCATGCCGGCCGACCTGAGCGCGCTGGGCATGTACCGCGCCGCCGACCCGGTCGTGAAGACCGTGATCCTGGGCCTGCTGCTGGCGGCGCTGGCCTGCTGGGTGGTGCTGCTGGTCAAGGGCGCGGCGCTGTGGCGCGCCGACCGCGCCACCGGCCGCGCGCTCAGCCTGCTGGGCGAGGCCGCCACGCTGAGCGAGGCCCGCGCCGGCTGCGCCGCGCAGCCGGCGCACGAGCCGGCCCGCGGCTTGCTGGCCGAAGCCGACGCCGAGCTGCGCTTGTCCTCGCCCGGCGCGCCGCGCGACAGCGTGCAGGCGCGGGCGGGCTTCCGGCTGGAGCAATGGCAGGCGGAGCAGGGGCGGCGCTTGGCCGCCGGCATCGGCCTGCTGGCCACCATAGGCGCGGTGGCGCCCTTCGTCGGCCTGTTCGGCACGGTGTGGGGCATCATGAACAGCTTCGTCGGCATCGCCCGCAGCGGCAGCAGCTCCTTGGCCACCGTGGCCCCGGGCATCGCCGAGGCCTTGCTCGCCACCGCCGTCGGCCTGGTGGCCGCCATCCCCGCCGTGGTGATCTACAACCTGTTCAGCCGCGCGCTGGCCCGGCACAAAGGCCGCAGCCAGCAGGCGGCCGGCCTGGCGCTCTTGCTGCTCAGCCGAGAGCTGGACGTCCGCGCGGAGAGCGCTTGAATG
Source organism: Chromobacterium sp. FG89 (assembly GCF_057808735.1). NCBI lineage: Bacteria > Pseudomonadati > Pseudomonadota > Betaproteobacteria > Neisseriales > Chromobacteriaceae > Chromobacterium > Chromobacterium sp. FG89. The sequence continues at coordinate 25,989 of NZ_JBMDIQ010000021.1, forward strand.
GCCGGCGGTTTTCCCAGCAGCCAGGACGAGGGCCTGGCGGAGCTGTCCGATATCAACGTCACCCCCTTCATCGACGTGATGCTGGTGTTGCTGATCATCTTCATGGTGGTGGCGCCGCTGTCCACCGTGGACACCCGGATCGAACTGCCGGCCTCCAGCGCGCGCCAGCAGCCGCGGCCGGACAAGCCGCTCTACCTGTCGATGAATCAGGACCGCTCGCTGCAACTGGGCAAGCAGCCGGTGACGCTGGCGGAGCTGGCCGCGCGGCTGGACCGCGACAGCGGCGGCCGTCGCGACACCCCGCTGTTTTTCCAGGCAGACCGCCAGGCGCGCTACGAAGACGTGATGGCGGTGATGGACGCTTTGCGCGAGGCCGGCTATCTGAGCGTCGGCCTGGTCGCCCGCGAGGGCGGCTGAGATGGCCGTCGCCGCATGGGATCGTCCGCCGCTGCCGCTGGCCAGCTGGGGCAACGCCTGTCTGCTGACGCTGGGGGCGCCGCTGTTGGCGCTGCGCCTATACCTGTCCGTGGCCGAGCCGGTTCCGGCCCCGGCCGCGCCGGCCGCCGTGATGCGGGTGTGGGCCGCGGAGGTCAGCGCCGAGCCGTCCAGCCGTCCGCTGCCCACCGGCGCGCAGCAAAGCCTGGCCGCCGCCGCCAGCCGGCCCAAGGCCGAGCGCCGTCCGGAGCGGCTGCCCAAGCTGGCCGAGGCGGAAGCGCCGCGGCTGTTGGCGGCGCGGCAAAGCCGGGAACAGCCCGCGGACAAGGCGGAGGCGCGGGACAGCGAGCAGGCCTCGCAATCCGCGCCGGCCGCCAGCAGCGCCGCGCCGCGGGCCGACGCCGGGGAGGTCGCCGCCGCGCCGTTCAATAGCGAGGGCGCGGCGCGCGCGCTGAAGCAGAGCTGGGAGGGACGGGTGCAAAGCCATCTGGCGCGTTTCCGCCGTTATCCGGAAGACGCCAGCCGCCGCCGCCGCGACGGGGTGGTCAAGATGAGCTTCGTCGTCGACGCCGACGGCCGGGTCTTGTCCAGCCAGCAATTGGCCGGCTCCGGCACCGCCTCGCTGGACCGCGAGGCCGCCGCCATGCTGCAGCGTGCCCAGCCCTTGCCGGCGCCGCCGGCGGATCTGCTCAAGGGCGGCCGGGTCAGCGTCAGCATGCCGATGCGCTTCGAGCTGAGCGAATCTTAAGCCCGGTTCCGCTCCCGTCCTGTAGCGCCTATCCATCCGGTTTTTCGCGTCGCCGCCGGCGGCGCGCATCCTGAATCGAGGTTCGCATGAAGTTGAATTCCCATCTGTCCGCGGCGGCGCTGGCCGGCGTCTTGCTGGCGTTCGCGCCGGCCGCGTCCGCAGACGCGCCGCCGCAGGCCGAACGCCGGCCGCAAAAGTTGGAAGCGCACGGCGATGTGCGCGTCGACGACTACGCCTGGCTGCGCGACGACAGCCGCAGCCGGCCGGACGTGCTGGCCCATCTGGAAGCGGAAAACCGCTACGCCGAAGCCCAGTTGGCGGCCGCCGAGCCGCTGCGCCGCACGCTGCTGGCCGAGATGCGGGCGCGCATCGGCGAGCGCGACAGCTCGCTGCCCTTTGTCGACGGCGGCTGGCGCTATCGCGAAAGCTATGCGCCGGGCGGCCAGCAGCCGCGGCTGGAGCGTCAGCCCGCCGCCGGCGGCCGCTGGCAGTTGCTGCTGGACGGGAGCGAACGCGCCGCCGGCCAGCGTTACTACCGCTTGGGCGCCTGGAGCGTGGCCGCCGGCCGGCCCATGCTGGCGGCGGCGGAAGACCTGGGCGCGCGCGGCGCCTCGCGGCTGTCGCTGCGCGATCTGTCCAGCGGCCGCTGGCTGCCGGAAACCCTGGAGCAGGCGTCCGGCAGCCTGCAGTGGAGCGCAGACGGCGGCAGCCTGTTTTACGTCAAGCTGCACCCGCAAACCCTGCGCCCCTACCAGCTCTACCGCCATCGCCCCGGCCAGCCGCAGAGCCGGGACGCGCTGGTTTACCAGGAAGACGACGAGGCCTTCTCGCTGAACCTGTCCAATACCGCCTCGCGCCGCTATCTGCAATTGATCGCCAGCAGCGCCGACAGCTCGGAAACCTGGCTGCTGGACGCGCATGCGCCGGACGCGCCGCCGCGGCGTTTCGCCGCGCGCCGGCCGGGCCGCGAATACTATCTGGATCACTACCGCGACCGCTTCTACCTGCGTTCCAACCACGAGGGCGGACGCTTCGGCCTGTACCGCGCGGCGGCGGCGGGCGCGGATTGGGAGGCGGTGCTGCCGCCCGACCCCAAGCGCGAGCTGGACAGCTTCCAGCTGTTCCGCCGCTACCTGGTGGTTAAGGAGCGCGCGGACGGGCTGACCCGCATCCGCCGCATCGCCTGGCGGGGCGGCGAGGAGCGCAGCCTGGCTTTCCCGGACCCGAGCTACCGCGCCTGGCTGGCCTACAACCCGGACCCGGACAGCGGCCGCCTGCGTTACGGCTATTCCTCGATGAGCACGCCGACCTCCACCTATGAGTGGGACATGGCCGGCGGCGGCAGCCGCCTGTTGCAGCGCAAGGCGATCGCCGGCTATCGGGCCGGGGACTATCGCAGCGAGCGGGTCTGGCTGACGATGCGCGACGGCGCGCGCGCGCCGGTGTCCTTGGTCTACCGCAAATCCTTGTTCCGCAAAGGCGGCAATCCCTTGCTGGCCTATGGCTACGGCGCTTACGGCACCAGCATGGACGCCGCCTTCGGCAGCCAGCAACTCAGCCTGCTGGACCGCGGCTTCGTCTTCGCCATCGTCCACGTGCGCGGCGGCGGGGAACTGGGCGAGGACTGGCACCGCCAGGGCAAGCTGGAACGCAAGATCAACAGCTTCAACGATTTCGTCGACGCCGGCCGCGGCCTGCTGCGCCAGGGCTACGCCGCGCCCGGCCGCTTGTACGCGATGGGCGGCAGCGCCGGCGGCCTGCTGGTGGCCGCGGCGATGAACCAGGCGCCGGAACTGTTCCGCGCGGTGGTGGCGCAAGTGCCCTTCGTCGACGTGCTCTCCACCATGCAGGACCCGACGCTGCCGCTGACCACGGGCGAGTACGGCGAGTGGGGCAATCCGGAACGGGCCGAGGCCTATCGCTGGATCAAGGCCTACAGCCCCTATGACAATGTGGCTGCGCGACGCTACCCGCATCTGCTGGTCAGCGCCGGCCTGCACGACGGCCAGGTGCCGTACTGGGAGCCGGCCAAATGGGTGGCCAAGCTGCGCGAGCGGCAATGGCCGGGCCAGCGCCTGTTGCTGTTCACCGACATGACGGCCGGCCATCGCGGCCAGTCCGGCCGCTTGAACCGGCTGGAGGCGGCGGCGCGCGATTACGCTTTCCTGCTGACGGTGGACGCCGAGCCGCCGTCCCCGCCCGCGGCGCAAGCCGGAAGCTAATCTTGATCCCCGCCGCCGGCCGCGCCGGCGGCGGGCTGGAGCCTGTCGCCATGTCCATTTCGTCCCCCGCCTGGCCGCCTGGCCCGCGGCTCTCCTGTTCCAAGCCGTCCGTTTTCGCGCCTGACGCGGCGGACGGCGATCACTGTGGAGAGTTTGCTTGTGAAAAAGAAAATGATGGCCCGGCTGGTCGGCGCCGCGCTGGCGGTGGCAGCCGCTCCGGCCAGCGCGGCGGAGAACGCCGCCGGGCAGGGGAATGTTGAATTCAAACCTTTGGTGGTGTCCGGAGACGCGCTGAGCGACGAGCAGCGCGCGCTGGAGAAACCCGGCGCGGTCAGCAGCCGCGGTGAAAACACCAAGCTGCAATCGCTGGACAGCATCCTGCGCGGGATTCCCGGCACCTATACCCAGATCGACCCCGGCCAGGGCGCGGTCAGCGTCAATATCCGCGGCCTGAGCGGCCTGGGCCGGGTCAACACCATGATAGACGGCGTCAGCCAGAACTATTACGGTTCGGCGCCGTCTTCCTTGAGCCACGGCGCAGCGCCGTCAAGTTCCTTCGGCGCGCTGATCGATCCCAACTTCATCGTCGGCGTCGACGTCACGCGCGGCACCGGCGGCGGCGCCAGCGGCGTCAACGCGCTGGCGGGCAGCGCCAACTTCCGCACTCTGGGCGTGGAAGACGTGATCTTCGACGGCCAACAGCAGGGCGCGCGCCTGAAGTACAGCGTGGGCAGCAACGGCCTGGGCCGCAGCGGCATGGCGGCCGGCGCGGCGCGGACGGAACTGGCGCCCGGCGTGCGCTTCGGCCTGCTGGGGGCGATCAGCAGCAGCTCGATAGGCGGCAATTATCGCAACGCCCAGGGCGTGGACAGCGAGGCCTTCGGCTTCGGCTACGACGAGCACTTCACCCAGAACCCGCAGTCGCAGATGTTCAAGGCCAATCTGCGCGTGGGCGATGTCCACGAGGCGGAACTGTCCGCGCGGCGCTATCGCAACAACTTCGTGCGCCGCGACATCCAGAGCGACGACTTCTACCTGAAGTACAACTACACCCCGCATTCGGAATGGCTGGACTTTTCCGTGCTGGCCAGCCACGGCCGCGGCCGCCAGGCCTATCAGCGCGGTTCCCTGTTCAGCTTCTACAACAGCAGCACGGACAACATCGGCGACGCGCTGGAAGCGCGCAACAGCAGCCGCTTCAGCCTGGCCGGCGGCGACGCCACGCTGAGCGTCGGCGGCAAGTGGATGCGCAACCGCTTCACCCGCAATGTGAACAGCATGGTGCAAAGCACCGACGACAATCCGGACGCCAACCAGCAGGCGATAGAAAACAATATATTCGCGCCGGCCGGCCGCCAGGAAATCCGCAGCCTGTTCACCGGTCTGGAGTTCCGCCGCGGCATTTACACGCTGCAGGCGGATCTCAACTACAGCCGCTTCGCGCTCAGCGGCCATAAGCCGGCTTGCGATCCGCGCGTGGAATGCTTCCCGCAAGGCGCGGCCGACATCAAGCTGGAAGAAAGCGCGTTCAACCCCTCGCTCTTGCTGTCCGCCGAGATCAAACCCTGGTTCCAGCCCTTCGCCAGCTATGCGCGCACCATGCGCGGGCCGAATCCGCAAGAGGTCTTCTTCGCCAATTCCGGCGGCCAGTCGATGAACCCCTTCCTGAAAAGCGAACACGCCGAAACCTACCAATTGGGCGTGACGTCGATGTTCCACGGCCTGCTGAGCGAGCGCGACACCCTGCGCACCAAGGCGCTGTTCTACCGCAGCCGCATTGCCGACTACATCTCCAGCCAGGCCTTCAATGTGTGCAAGGGCGGACGCAAGTGCACGCTGGACGAGTTTTGGTCCAATGGCTCCGACGACTACAACGACGGCATGACCATCTACACCAATTCGCTGACCCCGGTGCGCACCCGCGGTTTCGAGCTGGAGGCGGACTATGACGCCGGTTTCGTCTACGCGCGGCTGTCTTACAGCCGCGAGCACACCAGCCAGCCGACCTCCTTCGCCAGCGGCATGTTCTCCGTCGGCAATGTCAGCGAGCTGCCGGACGAGTACTACACGCTGGACCTGGGCAGCCGCTGGCTGGAGCGCAAGCTGGAAGTGGGCGCGCTGTTCAAGCGCGACGGCGCCAACCGCCGGCTGTCGCCGGACCAGTTGCAGGACGACAGTACCAGCGCCTATCTCAAGGAGGAGCAGAAGGCCAATCCGGTCATCATCGACCTCTACGCCAGCTATCGCGTCAACAAGCAATGGCTGATCCGCGCCGGCGTGCGCAACCTGGCCAACCGCAGCTACTCCGAGCCGCTGAACACCTTGAATTCGCTTCCGTCGCAGTCGCCCGACATCTCGCCCAACAGCACGGCGCGCGGCCGCAGTTATATGCTGGCCACCGAACTGCGCTTTTAAGAAGCTGCGTACGATTTGCTGCGCGCCGGCGATACGGCGTTGAAAACGCCTTGTCTCGCCTGAGCTCGCGAGATCATAAACAGGTTCAAAGCCAGGTCGTCTCAGGGTAGATTGTCCAGGTTCCGGCATGACCGGAACCTGGACAAGACCAAACGACAAAGGAGATCTCCATGAACAAGCTCAGCCGCGCGGCCATCGCCGCCTTGTGCGCGCTCAGCGTAGGACACGGCGCGCAGGCCGCCGAGGCCGACAATCGCAACGGCCCGTCCGGCAACGGCGGCAATAATCTGCTGATCGCCGCCGCGGCCTGGAAGCAGACCGCGGCGGAATACCGCGCGCTCTACCATCAGGCTTTCAATCTGGCGCGGATGCGGCTGGATCAGGCGCTGGCGGCGCGCAAGCCCGGCGACAAACCGCTGGCCGTGATCACCGACATCGACGACACCGTGCTCAACGCCGTCAATTACTGGGGCTATCTGATCCAGCAGGACCGGGATTTCTTCGACGATGCGATCTGGGACAAATGGATTCCGGAAAACAAGCTGACCGCCACGCCCGGCGCGCTGGACTTCTTCAACTACGCCCAATCCCAGGGCGTGGAAGTGTTCTACGTCAGCAGCCGCGATCAGGGCGACAAGACCTATGAATACGCGCTGGGCAATCTGCGGGCCGCCGGTTTTCCCTTCGTCGACGAAAAGCACGTGACCATTCTGCGCGACAGCTCCAACAAGGAGCCGCGGCAGAAGGAAATCGCCGCCCAATACAATGTGGTAGTGATGTTGGGCGACAACCTCAACGATTTCCAACGCAAATACTATGTGAAGGATGTGGACGAGCGCGCGCGTTTGATGGAGGAGGACCGCGAGCTGTTCGGCCGCAAATTCATCTTGATGCCCAATCCCACCGACGGCCACTGGATGCGGGCGATTTTCGGCGACTCCGAGCCGCCGGCCTCGGACCGCAACCGCGAGATCTTCAAGAAGGCGGCCAGCAAGTCCGCCTGGAAGCCGGCGCCCTGAGCGGCCGGGCCCGGCGGGCGTTTGCGTCGCGCCGGGCCGGCCACTATGATAGCCGCGGGAGCGCCGCGCGCTGCCCTCGCTTCCGCGGCCGGCAAGGCCCGCCGCGGGTTTGATTCCTCCTCAATGTCTTGAAGCCATGTCCGCCGACGCCACCGCCCCTCTTTCCCCGTCCGATTCTTCCGCCGCGCGCGAACTGGAGCCGGCCATCGCCCCTCATTTGCAATTGCTGGCGCACAGTGCCGGCGAGGAGGTGAGCCGGACCCGCGCCGGGCTCGGCCTGCTGCTGCTGTGGCTGAGCGACGACGTGCTGGGCGCGGTGAACGCGGATTTGCAGGCCTTGGACGTGACCGAGAGCAAGCTGAACGTATTGATGCTGTTTTCGCTGCAAGAGCAGGGCTGGTGGCGGAACGGGCCGCTGACCCCGTCGGCGATCGCCGATTATCTGGGCGTGACCCGCTCCACCGTCACCGGCCAGCTGGACTGGCTGGAACGGCGCGGCCTGCTGCAACGGCAACTGCGCGACGAAGACCGCCGCAGCCTGGGGCTGAGCCTGACCGAGGCTGGCCGGGAACTGCTGAGACAGGCGCTGCCGGGCTTCTGGCGCGCCTGCCAGCGCCTGACCGAGGCGCTGGACGAGAGCGAATGCGCGGCGCTTTGGCCTTTGCTCGCCAAAGTGTGGTGCCGGCTGAAAGCGGACTGAGGCCGCTTTCTCAGCGCGGCGCGCTGGGCTGAGCGCCGGCCGCCGCCAAGGCGTCCGCGCGGGCGCGGTCGCTGGCCTTGCAGCGGCAATGGCCGATCTGGTGCAGCTCTATCAGGTGGCCGGCCGGATCGCGCAGGAACAACTGCGTCAATTCCGGCGCGGCGACGTTGGCCTGCCGCCAGTGGGCGATGCCTTGCCGCAGCAATTCCGCCTCCGCCTGGGCGATGTCCCGCACCGCCAGCGCCACATGATTGTCCACCGGATCCTGATCCGCGCCCTGAGCGTACGGCGACACGCCGTCGTTGCCCAGCAGATGGATCTGGCAGTCGTTGCCCAGGTCCAGGAAAAACCCGGGCACCCCGGGGATGTGCCAGCGGCCGGCGTCGGCGTCCAGGCCCAGCACGTCGCGGTAAAACGCGCCCATGGCCTCAACCAGGCTCAGAGGCATGCGCAAGCCATGATGGTGCAATTCCAATACTTCGATAGCCATTAGTGTGCTTCCTTAAGTGGAGGGTGACGATAGAGGCGGCCGCCTGTCGCTATATAGTACGTTATACGTACTATACGTCAAGCGTATTTTAAGCGGGACAGACGGAAACCTCAGCCAAGCCAGCAAGCCGCGCGCCAACGGCTATATTGCCTTCATGCAATGCGGGTAGTTTTTCATGCGGATTATTTTAAATAACAAATTTAAATAGAAAAAAAATTTGCTATCTAATTGGATGAAATCTAATATCTGTTTAATGACTTGTAACTTGATGTTGAGATAGACCTTGACGGGCCAAGCATGACGCGAAATCTATTCACCAGCCTGGCGGCTGGTTTGTTGTTGGCCGGCGGCGCGGCGGGAGCGGAAACGCCGGTCTGGAAACAGCCGGAGTACGCGGCGGCCATCGTCCAGGCCCGGGCGGGGCAGACCGCGCCGGCGCTGGCGCTATTGGAGCGGGAGCGCGCGCGCGGACCGTTGCCCGCGCCCTTGCTGGACGATTATCTGACCCTGCTGTGCTGGAGCGGACGCGGCGCGGAGGCCCTGCGGCTGCTGCCCGGACATGAGGCCGAGATGTCGGCGGACACTCTGGCGCGCTTGGCGCGAGCGGCGCGCGATCAGCGCGACGCGGCGGAAGCGACGCGGCTGTACCGCGTGTTGCTGGCGCGTCAGCCCGCGGCCGGCTATCGCGCCGGCCTGGCCATGGCCCAGGCCGAAGCCGGACAGGCCGCCGCCGCGCTGGCCACGCTGGACGCCGCGCCGCCCGGCGCGCCGGCCGACGAACTGGAGCTGAGCCGCGCGCGCGCTTACGTCTTGCTGCAAAGCGGGGACCTGACCCAGGCGCTGGATTATCTGATCCGCGCGCGGACGCGCTTTCCCGGAGACCCGGAACTGGAACGCAGCTATCTGGGCTGCCTGTTGCGCCTGGGCGCGCCATGGCAGGCGGACCAGGCGTCCGTCTCGGATCCCCGGCTGGCTTTGCAGATCGATTTCGACCGCGCGGCGACCTTGAGCCGTTGGGGACGCATTCAGGAAAGCCAGGACAGCGGGCCGGGCCGGCACACGCAAACCGACGCGGCGCTGAAGCTCAACCAGGACATCGCGGCGCGGCCGGAAGCCGCGCGGCCGCCGTTCGCCGCGCTGGCGGCGGACGACCGCGTGCAAATGCTGCAGCAGCGCGGCCTGTCGGCGCAGGCCGTCGCCCTGGACCGGCAGAGCGCCGGCCAGGCGTGGTCGCCGTACGCCCGCGCGGCCTTGGCCGACGCCTATCTCAACCAGCGCCAGCCGCTGCGCGCCGAGGAACTGTACCGCTCGGCGCTGCGCGACGCGCCGCAGGCGGACGAGGCCTTGGATTGGCGCATCGGCCTGGTCTACGCCCTGCTTGAGTCCGGCCAGCACGCGGCCTGCCGCCGGGAACTGGCCGCCTTGCAAGCCGCCACGCCCCGGCAGAAGACCGAGCGCGCCAGCGGCCGACGCGTGTTCAATCCGGCGTTTCAGCGCGTGGCCTTGCTGGACGCGATGGTCACCGCCTATCAGGAGGACACCCGCGGCGGCTGGGAGCGGATGGAAGCCCTGCTGGACGACGCCTCGTTCAATCCGGAGCTGCGGCAGAACCAGGGCAGCCTGGCCCTGATGCGCGGCTGGCCGCGGCGGGCGCGCGGCGTGTTCACCCGGCTGGGCGTGGACGAACCGGACCAGCCGGAAGCGGCGGCGACCGGCTTGGCCGGCGCGGCGCTGGACCTGCAGGAGTTGGACGAGGCGGACCGTCAGTTGCAACGGCTGAACGAACTGGACGTGGACAACGCCGGCGTGCGCCAGTTGCGGGAGCGCGCCCGGCTGGAACGGCGGCCGGAGCTGGTGCTGGAAGGGAAGAAGGATTTGAGCGGCGGCCAGGGCGCGGGCGAGCAGAACGCCTGGGAGAGCTCGGCGCGCTTGTATTCGTCGCCGTTCGGCCACTGGCGCTTGTTCGGCCTGCATCAGTTGCAACGCGCCAGTTATGTGAACGAGACGGCGTCGGCTCGTTACGAGGCGCTGGGCATGGGCGCGGAATGGCGGGGCGAGCAGGGGCGAGGCGAATTCGGCCTGACCGGCCAGATCGACGGCGGACGGCGCGGCGGCGCTTTCGCCGGCTATGACTGGACGCCGGACGACTATTGGACGCTGGGCGCGCGCTTTGAATTGAACAGCGCCGAAGCGCCGTTGAAAGGCCGCCTGGACGATGTGCGCGGCAACCGGACCCAGCTGAGCCTGCAGTACCGCGCCGACGACTACCGCAGCTACGCCTTGCAAGCCGAGGCCCTGTCCTTGTCCGACGGCAATCTGCGCCGCGCGGTGTCCGCCAACTGGGACCAGCGCTGGGTCAGCGGACCGCGCTACAAACTCAACACCATTTTGACGCTGGCGGCCAGTGCCAACGACGCGGTGACGTCCGCCCGCTATTTCAATCCGCGCGCCGACGGCGAGGCCTCGGTGACGGCGATGCAGGAATGGAAGTTGTGGGGCGAATACGAAACCACCTGGCATCAGCGCCTGGGGCTGACGCTGGGCACTTACACCCAGCGCGACTTCGGCGCCGGCGGCGTGTGGGGGCTGCTGTTGGAACAGGAGTGGCGCTGGGGCAGCCGCGGCAGCCTGCGTTACGGCTTCACCCGGGTGCGCCACCCCTATGACGGCAAGGCGGAAACCGGCAACAAGGTTTATCTCAATCTGGATTGGCGCTTCTGATGAAAATGAAACAATGGCTGGCGGCCCTGACGACGGCCTGCCTGTTGTGGACCGGCTGGGCGCAAGCGGCGGCCGGGCGCTTGGTGATTCTGTGCTACCACGAGGTGGACAAGACCGACAGCGGCGCCTCGGACCCGTTCGCGGTGGACGCCCGCGCGCTGGTGAAGCAAATGGAGTGGATGCGCGGCCAGGGCTACAGCTTCGTCAGCCTGCAACAGGTGCTGGACGACCGCGCCGGCGGCAAGCCCTTGCCGGACAAGGCGGTGCTGCTGACTTTCGACGACGGCTACCGCAGCGTGTACACCAATGTCTATCCGGTGCTGAAGCTGTTCCGGGCGCCGGCCGTGATCGCGCTGGTGGGCAGCTGGCTGGAAGCGCCCGAGGGCAGCCAGGTCAGCTACGGCGACGGCGTGGCGGGGCGGAGCAAATTCCTGAGCTGGGCGCAGATCCGCGAAATGCGGGCCAGCGGCCTGGTGGAAGTGGCCAGCCACAGCTACGCCTCGCATCTGGGCGTATTGGCCAATCCCCAGGGCAATCTGGAACCGGCGCTGACCGCCCGCGCCTTCCGCGCCGGCGGCTATGAAAGCGAATCGGCCTATCTGGCGCGCATCCGCGACGATTTGCGCCGCAACAGCGCGCTGCTCAAGGCGCGGCTGGGCGTGGCGCCCAGGGCGATGGTATGGCCCTACGGCAGCTACTCGCCGCAAGCGGCGGGGGTGGCGGCGCAGGAGGGCATGCCGGTGACCATGGGGCTGGGCGCGGGCATCAACGTCCGCGACACCCCGCTGTCCTCGCTGCGCCGGGTGTTGCTGGACGCCAATATGGATCTGGGTGATCTGGCTTATCAATTCAAGCAGCTCAACGGCTGGCCGGACGGCGTCCGGCCGGAACCCAGCCGCATCATGCACGTGGACCTGGACTACATCTACGATCCCGATCCCAAACGCCAGGACGAAAACCTGGGCCGGCTGCTGGACCGGGTCAAGGCCATGGGCGCGAGCACCGTTTACCTGCAGGCCTTCGCCGATCCCGACGGCGACGGCGTGGCGCAGGCGCTGTATTTCCCCAACCGCCATCTGCCGATGCGCGCGGACCTGTTCAACCGCGCCGCCTGGCAATTGCAGACCCGGGCCAATGTCAGGGTCTACGCCTGGATGCCCTTATTGGGCTTCGCGCTGCCGGCCGGCCATCCGCTGGCCGGCGAGCGGGTGCTGGCGGAGCAGGGCGGCGGCGCTCAGGCCAAGGTGCAGGGCTATGCGCGGCTGACCCCGTATTCGCCGCCGGTGCGCCAACTGATCCGCGAGATTTACGAAGACCTGGCGCGCAGCTCGCGTTTCAGCGGCCTGCTGTTCCACGACGATGCCACCCTGTCCGACTTCGAAGACGCCGGCCCGGCGGCGCGGCAGGCGCGGCAAGGGCGGGGCCTGGCCGCCAGCGTGGCCGACGTGCGCGCAGACCCGGAGCAGATGGCGCGCTGGACGCGCGACAAAACCGCCTTGCTGGACGATTTCAGCATGGAGCTGGCGGCCGTGGTGCGCCAATACCAGCCGGATTTGCGCACCGCGCGCAATCTCTACGCCGAGGTGGTGCTCAATCCGGAGTCGGAAACCTGGTTCGCCCAGTCCTTCGACAGCGCGCTGAGCCGCTACGATCGGGTGGCGGTGATGGCGATGCCCTATATGGAAAACGCGGCCCAGCCCAAGGCCTGGCTGCGGCGGCTGTTCGACAAGGTGGCGGCCAAACCCGGCGCGCTGGAAAAAACCGTGTTCGAACTGCAGGCCGTCGATTGGCGTAGCCGCAAGCCGATTCCCACCGCGGAGCTGGCGGCCACGGTGCGCGAACTCAACACCCTGGGCGCGCGGCACATCGCCTACTACCCGGACGACCTGTTCCAGGACCAGCCCAGGCTGAAGACGTTCAAGCGAGTGTTTTCGCTGACGGCGAGGCCGGAAGAATGAAGGCCGGCGGCGGGAGACCGCATGGACGATTGATGACCCGTCGCATCAAGGGGCGAGGAGAAGTGTTGTGAACCTGGCATTGATACTGCTGCTGGCATATGCCTTTTTTTATCCGTTGTTCATGGCTTATCTGTGGATGGTGGGGGCGGTGCATTACTACCTCCACTACGAAAGAAAAGATCCGCCGCTTAATCAGCCGCCGGCGCTGGACTATCCGCCGCTGAGCGTGGTGGTGCCCTGCTACAACGAGGAAGACAATGTGCGCGAGACTTTGGCCTACGCGCTGGCGCTGGACTATCCGGACTTCGAAGTGATCGCGGTCAACGACGGCAGCCGGGACGCCACCGGCGCCATCCTGGACGAACTGGCCGCCGCCCACCCGCGGCTGCGGGTGGTGCACCAGGCCACCAACCAGGGCAAGGCGGTGGGGCTCAACACCGCGCTGGCGCTGGCGCGCCACGAATACCTGCTGTGCATAGACGGCGACGCGCTGCTGGACCCGTACGCGGGCAAATGGCTGATGCGCCATTTCCTGACTTCGCCGCGCGTGGGCGCTGTCACCGGCAACCCGCGCATCCGCAACCGCACCACCCTGCTGGGACGGCTGCAGGTGGGCGAATTCACCGCCATCATCGGCCTGATCAAGCGCGCGCAGCGCACTTACGGCCGATTGTTCACCGTCTCCGGCGTGATCACCGCCTTCCGCAAGACCGCGGTTTACCAGGCGGGCTACTGGAGCGAGGACATGCTGACCGAAGACATCGACATCAGCTGGAAACTTCAGCTCAAGCACTGGAACGTGCGCTTCGAACCGCGCGCGCTGGTGTGGATTCTGATGCCGGAAACCCTGCGCGGGCTGTGGAAACAGCGGCTGCGCTGGGCCAAGGGCGGCACCCAGGCGCTGATGCGCAACGCCTGGGTGCTGCGCACCTGGCGCCACCGCCACATGTGGCCGGTGTATTCCGAGTACTTCCTCAGCGTGGTGTGGTCCTACACCATGGCCGGCATCATCGTCTATTGGCTGCTGAGCCTGGTGTTGGGCGACTGGCTGCCCCAGATGGGCACGCCGTTGATTCCGCGCTGGCACGGCATGGTGCTGGGCGGCACCTGCATGCTGCAATTCATGATCAGCAAGATGATGGACAGCCAGTACGACGCCAAGCTGGGCAAGAACTACTACTGGATGGTGTGGTATCCGCTGGTTTACTGGCTGCTCAACGTCTGCACCACCATCGTGGCCTTCCCGCAGGCGGTGTTCCGCAAAAAGGGCAAGCGCGCGCGCTGGGTCAGCCCGGACCGGGGGGTGAGGGCATGAGCCGGCTGGGAGATGGCCTGATCATCCAGGCCGCGCACAATATGAGCGCCTTGCAGCGGCTGCTGTCCTGGCTGATGACCCTGGCGTGCTGGTTGGCGTGGATCTATCTGTGGCTGCCGGCCCTGGCCTATGTCGGCTACCTGATCTGGGGCCGGGACGTGTTGCCGACGGCGCTGCGCGCGCAGGACGCGCCGGAGCACCTGGGCAGGCTGCGCGATTACGGCTTCGAAATCGCGCTGATCGGGCTATGCCTGCTGCTGTGGTCGCGCATCAACTACTGGCGCTTCGCCGGCAAGCAGAAACGCAGCCCGATCCCCAACGTCACCCTGGAAAAACTGGCGGAAGACCTGGGCGTGTCTCCGGACGAGCTGCGCGAGGGCCAGGCCGCCAAGGTGGCGGTGGTCCATCATTGCGGCGAGGGCGGCATCGCCCGCATCGAAACCGTGACGCGGCTGCCGCCGCCCGGCTGAGTCACCAGCCGCCGAACAAGGGCAGCAGCACCAAGGCCAGCAACAGCGCCCAGGCGGCCGCGCCGGCGCACAGCGCGCTGTACGCGAAGTGCTGCGACTCCACCTCTTCCTCCAGCCCCAGCATGGCCGGCGCGCCGTGGTAGAGCAGGGCGAAGGCCGCGGCCAGGCCCAGCAGCGCGCCCAGCAGATTGAAGGCGAAATCCGGCGCCAGCAAGGCCAGGCTGGACAGCCACAGCGGCACCGCCGCGCCGGCCGCCAGCAAGAAGCAATCCTTGAAGCTCGCGGCCAGCTTGTGGCTGGCGGCCAGCGTTTGCAGCGTCCAGGCCATCAGCGGCACGGTGGCCAGTTCGGCGACGAAGAACAGCGCGGCGGCGGCCAGCCAGCGCTCCATGCCGGCGTCGGGCGCGTAGAGCCGGCCGTGAGCCAGACCGGCGTAGCAAATCATCAGGGCGGGCAGCAGCGAGAACGGCAGCACCAGCTTCCACATCAGGCGGCGCGGCGACGGCGCGCGCCCGCGCAACTCGTCCCAGCCGCCGTGGCTGGAAAACAGCATCTTCGGATAATGGCTCAGTTTCATGGCGAAGCTCCTTGAGGACGGGACTGGCATGGCGGGCGGAACATACTCTCAATATGTATCATGATGTGATATAAATTCAAGCATGAATCCCTTTCCAGACTCCCCCATCCTGAGCAAGGCGGATTTTGAACGCCTGTCCGAATTCCGCCATCAACTGCGCGTGTTCCTGCGGTTCAGCGAAGACGCCTGCCGCGGCCACGGCCTGACGCCGCTGCAATACCAACTGCTCTTGCACGTGCAAGGCTATCCGGGCCGCGACTGGGCCACCGTGGGCGAACTGGCCGAGCGGCTGCAATCCCACCACCACGGCGTGGTGGCGCTGGTCAGCCGCTGCGAGGAGCTGGGCCTGGTGCAGCGCCGGCCCGGCCGCGAGGACCGGCGGCAGGTGGAAATCCATCTGACCGAGGCCGGACGCAATCAGGCGCAGGCGCTGGCCGCGCTGCACCGCGACGAAATCCGCCTGCTGCGCGACAAGCTTGCGCCGCCGGGCTTCGACCCGGCTTAGAACCTGTTTACGATCTGCTGCGCGTCGGCGATACCGCGTTAAAAACAAACTCAAAATGCTCATGTACCGTATGTACACTCCGCTTTTTCGCTTGTTTTCGCCTTGTCTCGCCTTAGCTCGCAAGATCGTAAACAGGTTCTTAGACCCGCTAACAAAAGCCCCTGATCCTGCGTTGTACGGGTACTGTAGCTTCGCAGAAACTTCGTTTTCTGCGTCGGCGCGTCTCTGCGAGGTTTTGTTCGCGGCTCTCAATCGCCCAGATAGCGCCGGCGCAGCAGCCGCAGCCGGCCGTCGGTGGCGAGGCGGTTCAAGGCCTGCTGCAAACGCCGGGCGTGCTGGGGCGGCGTGGCCGGGTTGAGAGCGAACCAGTACTGGCCGCCGCCGTCCAGCAAATAGGCCGGCGCCGCCGTGCGCGGCGGCAACTTCAGCTTGTCCAGATGCCAGCGCATCGCCCAGTCCAGCATCGCCACCAGATCGACGCGATCCAGCAGCAGTTTGTTCAGATTGGCCGCGTCGTCCTGGCCGGCGTCCAGTCCCTCGCGCCGCGGGTCCAGCGCCGCCAGCCGGTTGAAGGCGGCGGAGCCGGCCAGTGCCCCCACGCGATAGCGCCGCGCGTCCGCCGCGCCGCTCAGACGGATGTCGCGGCGGGCGGACAGCCGGTACAGGAAGACGCGGCGCGGGCCTATCGGCCCCACCCACTGGAATTGGGCTTCCCGCTCCGGCGTGCGCACCATGGCGAACAACAGCGCGTCCGGCGTTTTTCGCACCGTGGCGTAAGCGCGCAGCCAGGGCTGCACCTCGATTGCCAGGCTAAGCCCGGCTTCCGCCGCGACCAGGCGCAAAACCTCGGCGGCATAGCCCTTGACCTTGCCGTTTTCCACATAGCTGAGCGGCGGCAGGTCCTCGGTATAGGCCTTGATGTCGGCCGCCGCCGCTGTCAGCGCCCAGCATGCGCCGAGCGCCGCCAGCAGCGGGCGGATGAGAGTCCCCGGTATGACCATTTCTTGTCCGTTATGCGTGATGGTTCACAGCATGGCAGTTTGCCAGACAAAAGGGCCGGTTTGATGACAAATGGGCGGTTTCAGCGCAGCGCCAGCGCGGCGCCCAGGCCGATCAAGGCGCAGCCTATGACGCGGTTCAAGCCGCGCTGACGGCGCAACATGCCGGCGTGCAGCCGCGGCTGGGTGAACAGCAAGGCCACCAGCGCGAACCAGGCCAGATGGGCGGCGGAGATGAACAGGCCGTAGCCCGCGCGCAGCGACAGTGGCGTGTCCGCGTTGACCGCCTGGCTGAACAGGCTGAGCACGAACAGCGAAGTCTTGGGGTTGAGCGCATTGCACAGCAGGCCGGCGCGCAGCGCGGCCCAGGCGCTCTGCCGGCCGCCGCGGGCGGCGGGGCCGGCGGCCAGCGGCGGCTGGACGAAGGTGCGGTAGCCGATGTAGAGCAGATAGGCGGCGCCCAGCAGCTTGAAGCCGGCCAGCAGCCAGGGCGTGCGGCTGAGCAGCAGACTGACGCCCAGCAGCGCGCACAGCACGTGGAATTGCACGCCCAAAGCGATGCCGAAAGCGCCCAGCAGCCCGTGGCCGCGTCCGTATTGCAGGCTGTTGCGGGTGATGACGGCGAAGTCGGCGCCGGGGCTGATCACGGCGAGCAGGGTCAGCAGGGCTACGGTCAGGAGTTCGTTCATCGCGACAAGGCTTTCAAAGGGAGACGCGGCGATTGTCGCGGGCTTGGCGCGCGGTGAAAATCGATTTATTGTCCTTGCATTGCGTGAGGAAAAATCACTGATGAGCTATCGCATTCCGGCCTTGACCGCCGTTCGCGCCTTTGAAGCCGCCGCCCGCCACGGCAGCTTCGTCAAAGCCGCCGCCGAGCTGTGCGTGACCCACGGCGCGGTCAGCCGCCAAGTCAAGCAATTGGAGGAAGGGCTGGGCGTGGCCCTGTTCGAGCGGCGCAACCGGGCGGTGTTTCTGACCGCGGCCGGCGAGAGCTTCCGCCAAAGCTGCGCCGAGGCGCTGCGCGTGCTGGAGCAGGGTGCGGCCCGCGCGCAAAGGCAGGCGGACGCGCCCTTGCGGCTGTCCTGCGAACCCACCATCGCGATGCGCTGGCTGATTCCGCGTTTGCCGGCCTTCCAGGCCGAACATCCCGACATCGAACTGCTGCTGTCCGCCGCCGGCGGGAAAGTCGATTTTTCCTCACAGAGAATCGACCTGGCGCTGCGCCGCGACGACAGCGGCTGGAACCTGGGCGACCACGTGGCCGAAGTGGCGCGGGAACGGATGGGGCCGGTGTGCGCGCCGGCGCGGTTGCAGGCCGCGGGCGGAGACTGGCGCGCCTTGCCCCTGCTGCACGCGGACAGCCGGCCGGAAGCGTGGAGCCGCTGGCTGGCGGCGCAGGGAGAGGCGGCGGCGGGGGAGGCCGGACGCTTCGAGCATTTTTACCTCAGCCTGCAGGCGGCCGAGGCCGGTTTGGGGCTGGCCATCGCCTCGCTCTATATGGCGGCGGACGCGCTGGCGTTGGGCCAATTGACGGCGCCGGCCGGTTTTCGCGAGGACGGCTCCAACTATGTGCTGCTGTCGTCGCGGCCCTTCGACGGCGACCCGCGCCGGCGGGCGGTGCTGGATTGGTTGCGCCGGCAGATGGCGCGGAATCTGACTTAAGAACGTATTTACGATCTCGTGAGCTCAGGCGAGACAAGGCGTTGCGGCGGAGAAAGCGGAATGTACGCGTGGCACATGAGCATTTCGAAAGGGGGCTCACCGTGTCACGCATCCACGACGCGCAGCAGATCGTAAACCGGTTCTAAGAGCTGAGCGGATCGCCGGCCGGGAGACCCGCCTGAAAGCGTTCGAACAGCTCGCGCTCCTCGAAGCGCACATGGTCTTGCAGCAGCTCGGCGAAGCGCGCCAGCGTCGTCGCTTGCGGCGCGGCCAATTCCGCGATCAGCGCGCGCAGCCGGCGGTGTTCGTCCAAGGCCCGGGCGGCCAGCGCCGCGTGTTCCGTCTGCGCCAGCCGCGGCAGCAGCGTCGCTTCTTCTTCCGCGAAATGCGGCTCCAGCGCCTCCGCGCTCCAGGCGCGCAGCGCGGCGGCCAGCTGGGTTTGCCGCTCCGGGTCGCCGGATTCGACGGCCAGCCGGGCCTGGCGCGCCATTTTCAAGGCGTGGTGGTGTTCGCGGGACAATTCCAGCAGCGCGGGGTGTCGCTTCATGAGGTGGCTTCTTTCTGGCCTGGCTTCGCCGGCGCGCGGCCGCGCCGCAGGCTGCTCAGCAGCAGGATGATGAAAAACAGCAGGGTCAGCGCATTGAGCAGGCCGGCCGCGCGCCGCCAGGCGAAAGCGCCGTCCAGCATGCCGTACAGCCGCAGCAGCAAGGACAGGTGCAGGGCCGCCAAGGGCGCGTAGAACAGCGGGCGGTAAGGCAGTTTCAGCCGCGTCAGCGCCGGAATGATGATGGGCGCGTGGCCGAACACCATGGAAAACACAAAGCCCAGGCCCACCGCGTGCAAGGCCGCGTCGCGCCAGGGATGGCCGGGCAGCAACGCGCCGGCCAGGCCCAATGCGCCGGCGACGGCCAGCCAGCCGTAGCCGCAGAGCAGGGCGACGGCGATATAGCGGGTCAGCCCGCGCTGGCGCGCGTTGCGCCGGGCGATGTCGTGGCGCAGCAGCCAGACGGCCAGCGCCAGCAAGGCCGCCGCGTACAGCCGCAGACCGGCGTCCGGCCGCCACAGGGACAGGACCGCGCCGCCGCCCAGCGTCAGCGCCGCCAGCGCGAAGCCGCGCCGGGCCGCGGAAGACAGCGGCAGCAAGCGGGTCAGTTCCAGCCGTTCGCCGGCAATGGTCAGGATCAGGAAGGCCAGCCACCAGGGCACGGCCGTCTGCAGATCGCCGCCCAGCTGCCAGGCCAGCGCGCCGATCAGCCAGCACAGCGCGGCGGCGGCCAGGGTCAGGGTGAAGGCGGCGGCCTGACGCCGCAGCACCTGGACGCTGCCGGCCAGCAAGACGGCGGCGGCCAGCGTTTGCAGCCACTGCGCCGCCGGCGGCGGCAGGCCGGCGATCAGGCACAGACCGGACAAGCCCGCGGCCGCCGGCGCCAGCAAGGCCCAGCCGCGGTTCAAGGCCACCGCCCGCTCCAGGCTGATCACGCCGCCGAAGAAGGCGCCTATCATCAGCGCGCCGTGCCAGCCGGCCAGCGCCGCGGTGGCGGCCGGCACGGCCCAGCCCAGGCGCGCCAGACCGGCCAGCGCGCCGCAGAGCAGGGCCAGCGCGGCCAGACCCAGCCAGGGCAGCCGGGCCTTCATGCCTGCCAGCCGAAATGGCGGCGGCTGTCCTCGCTCATTCTTTCCGGCGACCAGGCCGGCTCCCACACCAGATTGACGTGGATGCGGCGCTGCGGAGGCAGGCCGTGGGTGAGCGCGAACTCCACCTCGTCCAGAATCATTTCGCCCATCGGACAAGCGGGCGAGGTCATGGTCATCTCGATCAACAGCTGTTCCGCTTGCGGGTCGATGCGATAGACCAGGCCGAGGTCGATGATGTTGACGCCGATTTCCGGGTCTATGACCTGGCGCAGCAAGCTGCGCGCCAAGTCCACTTCCTGTTGCTGTTCGGCTGAGAGCGGGTCCGGCATGGTGGTCGCCTTTAAAGGTATATGTTTATTACACCTTATGGATGCTACGCCGGCGGCGGGGAGCGGGCAATAGCCCGTTCAGCCTAAATCGCGGCGGCGCACTCGCTCCCAATCCAGGCCGAAGCGCGCCAGATACTTGCGCAGCCGGTCCGCGTCGTTGGGCTGGGCCTTGAGCTGGCGCGAGGCGGCGAACAGCCGACGGCCGGCTTCGGACAGCGTGGCGGCGTCGCGACAGACGCGCAGCACGCCTTCCAGCTGCATGCGGTCGAACAGGTCCAGCTGCGCCAGCCGCTCCGGGTCCAGCGCCGCCAGCGCCTCGTCCCTTGCCTCGTCCTGCGTCTCGTCTTGCCAACCGTGACGCAGCCGCGCGATCTCCTCGCTGACGCCGTCCTCGTCGATGCGGCCGGCGTCGGCCAGCGTGGCCATGCGCGTCACCGAGGCGGACAGCTCGCGGAAATTGCCCTGCCAGCGCGCCTGCGGCGAGGCAGCGAAGGCGAGGTAGGCGCGGCGCGCCTCGGCGTTGAAGCGGGCGCGCAGGCCGTGCTGCTCGGCGTGGCGCGCCAGCTCGAACTCCAGATTGGGTTCGATGTCCTCGCGGCGCTCGGCCAGGCCGGGCAGATCGAAGCTCCACAGATTGATGCGCGCGTACAGGTCCTCGCGGAAGCGGCCGGCGCGCACCCATTGGCGCAAGTCCCGCACCGTGCCGCAGATCAGCTGGAAATTGCTGTGCACCTCGCAATCGCCGCCAAAAGGGAAGAAGCGCTTCTCCTCTATGGCCTTGAGCAGCATCGCCTGCTCGTCCAGGCCCAGCTCGCCTATCTCGTCCAGAAACAACATGCCGCCGTCCGCGCTGCGCAACAGGCCGGCGCGCTCGCCGTGCGCGCCGGTGAACGCGCCCTTCACATGGCCGAACAGCGCGGACATCGCGCTGTCGCCGCGCAGGGTGGCGCAATTGACCTCGACAAAGCGGCCGTCCAGCCGGTGACGCGTCTTTTTCAGCTGGTAGAGCCGGCGCGCCAGCTGGCTTTTGCCGGCGCCGGTGGGGCCGCTGAGCAGGATGGGCGCGTCGGAGCGCACCGCCACCCGCTCGATCTGCTCGATCATGCGGTTGAAGCGCGTGTTGCGGGTGGCGATGCCGGACTTGAGAAAGGACACGGTGTCGTCGCTCTCCTGACGGAAACGTTGCGCGATCTGGTCGTAGCGCGACAGATCCAGGTCGATGAGGCTGACCTCGCCGGCCAGGCGCTGGCCCTGGCGCGCCGGCGAACTTTGCAGCAGCCGCGCTGGCAGGTGGCGGGATTCGGTGAGCAGAAACCAGCAAATCTGCGCCACGTGGGTGCCGGTGGTGATATGAACCAGGTAATCCTCGCGCTCGGTGTCGAAGGCGTAGTGCGCGGCGAAGTCGTGCAAGGCCGCGTACATCTCCTCGAAATCCCACGGGTCTTGCAGATTGACCGGATGCAGCCGCACCTCGGTGCCCGGCGACACCGCGGCGATATCCTGCGCCGTCAGTTGCGCCAGCCGCGCATGATGGTTGTCGTGCAGCAACTCCAGCCGCCGCAGCGGCATGTCGGGCTGCGCGCAAATGCCCACCGAGGGCCGCCATTTCTTCCAGCGCTCGGCGCCGTGGCCGCGCCGGTCCAGCACCGTGCCCAGGAAACCAATCGCCACTCTATCGTGCATATATTATCTATTTGGATAATTGAATAGACTATTTTATCAAAAAAGACTTGATGACGGTTTTGCCGAAACCGACGGCGCGGACCTGGGGTGAAGAATTGTTATTGTTAAATCAATGGCTTGAATGTTTAATTTCAAGTTGTCATGAAGCTGGCACGATTCTGGCAATACGCGGAACGGGCGCGGCGGCGCAAGCCTGCCCGCGCCTTGGGGCGAAGCGCGCCGGCGGCGCGCTAAGAACCTGTTCACGATCTGCTGCGCTTCGTGAAGCGTTGCACGGTGAGCACAAGCTCAAAAATGCTCATGTACCACGAGTACATTCCGCTTTTTCGCTTGTTTTCGCCTTGCCTCGCTCTTGTTCGCGAGATCGTGAACAGGTTCTAAGACCCGCTAACAGAACCCCTGATCCTGCGTTGCGCCTCCTTGTCGCACGACTGGTGCTGTCGCTTCGCAGACACTTCGTTTTCTGCGTCGGCGCGCCTTGGCTCAGGTAGGCAGCGCGGTTTTGTTAGCGGCTCTAAAAACAGATATGCACAAAGAAAGACAAGAATATGACCGTGAATCCCTATCAAACCCTGCTGGCGCCCAACGGCGCGCCCATCAAGATGTGGACGCAAGGCGTGCCTGTGGAAGACGCCGCGCGTCAGCAACTGTTGCAAACCGCGCAACTGCCCTTCATCTTCCGGCACCTGGCGGTGATGCCGGACGTGCATCTGGGCAAGGGCTCCACCATCGGCAGCGTGATTCCCACGGTGGGGGCCGTCATTCCGGCGGCGGTGGGCGTGGACATCGGCTGCGGCATGATGGCGGCGCGCACCACCTTGAGCGCCGCGGACCTGCCGGACCAGCTGGGCGGCTTGAGGAGCGCCATTGAAGCCGCGGTGCCGCACGGCCGCAGTGCCTCCCGCTCCGGCCGCGACAAAGGCGCTTGGCAGCGGCCGCCGGCCGGCGTGGACGCCGCCTGGGCGCGGCTGCTGCCGGGTTTCGACGCCATCGCGGCCAAATATCCCAAGCTGGCGAAAACCAATAACCACCTTCACCTGGGCACGCTGGGCACCGGCAATCACTTTGTCGAAGTGTGCCTGGACGAGGCGGACCGGGTCTGGTTCATGTTGCACTCCGGTTCTCGCGGCGTGGGCAACGCCATCGGCAATCTGTTCATCGAACTGGCCCAGGCGGACATGCGCGGGCATATCGCCAATCTGCCGCACCGCGAGCTGGCCTATTTCGAAGAAGGCAGCCGTCATTTCGACGACTACGTGGAAGCGGTGGGCTGGGCCCAGGACTACGCGCGCCAAAACCGCCTGTTGATGATGCGCCAGGCGGTGGACGCCGCCCGCGGCGTGATAAGCAAGCCCTTCGACGCCGAAGTGGAAGCGGTGAACTGCCACCACAACTATGTGCAGCGCGAGACCCACTTTGGCCGCGAGGTGCTGGTGACGCGCAAGGGCGCGGTGGCCGCCCACAAGGGCCAGCTGGGCATCATTCCCGGCTCCATGGGTGCCAAGAGCTTCATTGTGCGCGGCCTGGGCAATGAGGAAGCCTTCTGTTCCTGCAGCCACGGCGCCGGGCGCGCGATGAGCCGCACCGAAGCCAAGCGCCGCTTCGACCTGGAAGACCAGCGCCGCGCCACCGCCCATGTGGAATGCCGCAAGGACGCCGAGGTGATCGATGAAATCCCGATGGCTTACAAGGACATCGACGCGGTGATGGCGGCGCAGTCCAGCCTGGTGGAGGTGGTGCACACCTTGCGCCAGGTGGTGTGCGTGAAAGGATGAGCGGCGGTTCATGATCGGGCGCGCGGCGGGGCGGGCCAGCGCGGGAGCGGTTTTTAAGCTTCTTTGCTAGCCGTCCGGCCTGCGCGCGGCGGACATTGAACAGCAGCTAAAGCAAGCCCCTAGGCAGGGCTGGAGACAAAGATAATGCGAGAATTTTTATTTCAACACCCGCTGGAAGACGCGATGCGCGAGCGGGTGCGGCGCGAACTGGACGCGCTGGAAGGACGGCACCGGGTGCGAGTGCTTTACGCCTGTGAATCCGGCAGCCGCGCCTGGGGTTTTCCGTCGCCGGACAGCGATTACGACGTGCGCTTCATCTACGTGCACGAGCCGGAATGGTATTTGCGCGTGATGCCGCAGCGCGACGTGATCGAACTGCCGATCAACGATGAGCTGGACATCAGCGGCTGGGAACTGCGCAAGGCGCTGCGCCTGCTGCAAGGCTCCAACCCCACGCTGTGCGAATGGCTGCAATCGCCGCTGGTGTACCGGGCGGACCCGCAGGCGCTGCGGTTGCTGCGCGGCCTGGCGCCGGACTTCCGCTCGGACCTCAAATGCCGTTGGCACTACCTGGCGATGGCGCGCAAAAACTTCGACGCCCACCTGCAGGGCGACAGCGTGTGCCTGAAAAAATACCTGTACGTGCTGAGAGCCCTGTTGGCGGTGCGTTGGCTGGACGCCGGCCGCGGCATGCCGCCGACGCGTTTCGCCCAACTGGCCGCCGGCACCGTAGACGACGCCGAACTGGCCGCCGAGATCAACCGCCTGCTGGCGGTGAAGATCGCCTGCGGCGAGACCATGCGCGGACCGCGCCGCCCGCGGATCCACGCTTTCATCGAGCGGCAGCTGGCGGCGGCGGAACCGGCGCCGGCCCTGGCGCGGCCCAGCGGCGACAACGCGCGGCTGGACCAAGCCTTGTGGCGGCTGGCCAGGCCGCTAGACCATGAGCTGAAATTGGTGTCCAGCTGAAAGGACAGCATTGCGTATTCCATCGGGATAATAAGATGGGGGCGGCGGGCGGTCCGGACTTGCGCCGGACGCCGCCGTCCTGACATCAACCCGGGGGTATCCTGATGAGCTACACCAATGTCGAATCCAGGCCTGGCCAACAGCCGCGCCATGGCCAAGTGTTCAAGCCGGAATCGCGCGGCCAGTTCTGCGTGGACGGCGTCAACGCCCAATGCCCGCTGCAAAGCTGGCAGGTCAACGGCCTGGAAGGCGGCAAATTCTTCCCCGCCGGCGCGGGCGGCCTGCGCGACCCGCTGGCGCCGGACGACGTGGCCAATGTGGCCCCGCCGGCGGACGGCAAGATCGCCAGCGCCGGCCAGGCCTTCGCCGCGGTGCTGGACGAGCAGAGCGCCGAGCGTTGGCACAAGCACCCGGTCAAATCCGGTCAGGCGCAGGAATTCCATTGGAGCTATCACGCTGTCCACCTGACCCGGCGCTGGAACTACTTCATCACCAAGCCCGGCTGGAATCCCAGCCAGCCGCTGAGCCGCGCCCAGTTCGAGTCCGAGCCTTTCTATAAAGTGGAACTGACCGCCCAGCCTTACTGGTCCCACGGCGCCGAACTGATGCCGCCGGACCCCACCATCCATAACGTCAGGCTGCCGGAGCGCCAGGGCTATCACGTGGTGCTGGCGGTCTGGGAAGTGGCCGACACCGGCAACGCCTTTTATCAGGTGATCGATTTCGACTTCAGCTGATCGACGCGCATCGCGCAAGGCGCGGCGGCCTGGGCCGCCGCTGTCGTCTCCATGAAAGGAAGGGCAGATGAATCAATTCGCCAAGCCGGAACGGCGCGCGCTGAGCGACGACGCCTCATTGATGCCGGAGATCGCGGGCAACTTCTTGATGGGCTTCTGGCACAACTGGCCGTCGGAGCCGGGCAACGGCTACCAGCGCGGCCAGTCCGCGGACCTGCCGCTGGCGGAAACCCCGGCCGACTACAATATCGTGGCGGTGGCCTTCATGAAGGGCGCCGGCATTCCCACTTTCAAACCCTACAATCTGAGCGATCAGGCCTTCCGCGAACAAGTGGGCGAACTCAATCGCCAGGGGCGGGCAGTGCTGATCTCGCTGGGCGGCGCGGACGCCCACATCGAACTGCATGCCGGGCAAGAGCAAGCGCTGGCCGACGAAATCATCCGCCTGGTGGAAACCTACGGCTTCGACGGCCTGGACATCGATCTGGAGCAAAGCGCCATCGCCGCCGCCGATAACAGCGCGGTGATCCCGGCCGCGCTCAAGCGGGTCAAAGACCGTTACGCCGCCGAGGGCCGCGGCTTCATCATCAGCATGGCGCCGGAATTCCCCTACCTGAAGACCGGGGACAAATACGCGCCTTACCTCGCCGCGCTGGACGGCTATTACGACTTCATCGCCCCGCAGTACTACAACCAGGGCGGCGACGGCGTCTGGGTGGACGAGCTGAACGCCTGGCTGTCTCAGGACAACCAGGAGCAAAAAGAAGACTTTCTTTATTACCTGACCGATAGCCTGATCAACGGCAGCCGCGGCTTCCTGCGCATTCCGGCGGACAAGTTCGCCATCGGCCTGCCGGCCAACAACGACGCCGCCGCCACCGGCTATGTGGCGGACCCCGGCGCGGTGTACCGCGCCTTCAGCCGCCTGGCTGCCGACGGCAATCCCATCCGCGGCTTGATGACCTGGTCCGTCAACTGGGACGCCGGACGCGACGCCGGCGGCCGGCCGTACGACTGGGGCTTTGTCCGCGACTACGCCGAACTGATCCACGGCGAAAGCGGCGGCAACCGGCCGGGCGCGCCGCAAAACCTCAAGGTGGACAGCCGCAGCGACACCGCCATCAGCCTGAGCTGGGACGCCTCCCAGGGCGGCGAACAGCCGGTGGCGCATTACCAGCTGCACCGCGACGGCCAGCCGGCGGGGGAGACCAGCGCGCTCAACTACCTGGACAGCGGCCTGCGGCCCGGCACCGCCTACCGTTATTTCGTCACCGCGCTGGACGCCGCCGGCCACGCCTCCGGCCCCAGCAACAGCGTGAGCGCCAGCACCAGCGGCGGCGGGCCGGAGCCGGAGTTTCCGGAGTGGTTGAACGAGCACGACTACCAGGTGGACGACGGCGTCAGCTACCAGGGCCAGCTTTACCGCTGCCTGCAAGCGCACCGTTCCAACCCCGGGTGGACGCCGGACGTGGCCTTCACCCTGTGGCGGCTGGCCTGAGCCTAGCCTGGCGGCCCGCCGCGGCGGCGGCGGGCTGATTAAAGCTTGCGGGATGAGCGGCGCCGCTTACGGCCGCTTGGCCGCCCAACTGGCGAAGCGCTGCTCCAGCGCCTCGCCGTGATCGGTCCAGAAGGCGGCGTCCATCGCCAGCGAGCCGGCCATATTGGCCGAGTGGCTGGGCAGCTCGGACTGAACCGCCGCCGGCAACAGGCTGAGCGCCTTGCGGTTGCTGGGGCCGTAGGGCATCTGCTCCGAATACAGCTTTTGCTGCTCCGGCCGGCTGGCGAAGGCGATGAACTTCAGCGCCTCGTCCTTGTTGGGCGAGCCCTTGGGAATGGCCCAGTAGCTGAACTCGCTGATATTGTTGCGCCACACCATGCGCAGCTTGCGGCCCTCGCGCCGCGCCAGGCTGATGCGGCCGTTGTAGGAAGAACTCATCACCACGTCGCCGGACAGCAGGTATTGCGGCGGCTGGGCGCCGCTTTCCCACCACTGGATATAGGGCTTGAGCTGATCCAGCTTGCGAAAGGCGCGGTCCACCCCGGCCGGCGTGGCCAAGGTTTTGTAAACCTCGGCCGGCGGCACGCCGTCCGCCAATAGCGCGATCTCCAGCGTGTAGGGCGCGCCGCGGCGCAATGCCCGCTTGCCGGGGAAACGCTTCACGTCCCAGAAATCGCGCCAGCTTTGCGGCGCGGTTTTCAGCTTGTCCTCGTTGTAAGCCAGCACCATGGAGGCCAGGAACATGCCGATGGCGCAAGGCTGGGCCGCGCCGGGCACAAAGTCCGCCTTGTCGCCTATCCGCCTGTAATCCAGCCTCTCCAGCAAGCCCTCCTCACAGCCGCGCCCCTGCGCCGCGGCGTCCACCTCCACCGCGTCCCAGCGCGAGCGGCCGGTGGCCGCCATCGCCTTGATCTTGGCGAACTCTCCGTTCCAGGCGTCCGCGACGATGCGCACGCCGCTTTGACGTTGATAGGGCGCGTAATAGGCGCGCGATTGCGCCGCCTGGTTCTCGCCGCCGTAGGACACCACCACCAGCTGGTTGGCGGAGGCGACGCCGCCGGCCAGCAGGCTGGCGGCGATGCTCAGATGCGTCAATTTCATGATCGGTCTCCTCTGATGCTGCGTGGCCGGCTTATCCGCGCCGGCCGGGACAGTCTAGGAAGCGATCAAAAAACTGTAAAATTTATTTTGATTTTATTAAAAAACTGTTGCGGCATCAGCAGGCTTTGAGCGGGCCGGGCGCTGCGCAAGCCCGCGCGGGAAAAAACGAAAACCGCTGAGGGAGCGGCTTTGCTGGGGGGCATTTCGACGCGGTACTCGCCGTGCAACGCTTCACGACGCGCAGCAGATCGCAAACAGGCTCTTCAAAGTCTCGCGGGCTAAGGCGAGACAAGGCGAAAACGAGCGAAAAAGCGGAATGTACACGTGCTACATGCGCATTCTGAAGATGGTTTCAACGCCGTATCGCTGAAGCGCAGCAGACTTTGGCCTGGTTCTCAGAAGCTGGGCGGAGTAATCACCCATATCACGATGGTCTCGCTGCTGCCCGGGTTGCGGTAGCGGTGCGGCTCGCTGCTGGAATAGGCGAAGCTGTCGCCCTGTTCCAGATGGAACTGGCGCTCGCCGACAAACAACTCCAGCGAGCCCTTGAGCACAAAGCCGGCTTCCTCGCCGTTATGGCTGTAGCCCTCGTCGCAGCTGGCGCCGGGCGGGATCAGGCAATGGATCATCTCCAATTGGCGCTGGTTCTTGGGCGTCAGCAAATGGTCGACGAAACCGCTCTGGTAATCCAGCCGCGGCCGTTGATCGCGGCGCACGATGTAGTCCTTCTCGTCCTCGGCCTGTTCGGCGGCGCCGTTGAAAAACCACTGCACCGTCACGCCCAGGCTGCGGGCGATATTCACCAGCGCGTTGATGGACGGTTGGGCCAGCTCGCGTTCGATCAGGCTGATGTGGCCCACGGACAGGCCGCTGGTTTCGGCCAGCCGGCTCAGCGTCAGGCCCTGGCGTTTGCGCAGTTGTCGGATGCGGGCGCCCAGCTGCAGCGGGGCGTCGGCGGCGGATGTTGCGTTTTTGCTCACGATGAAATCCTGTGCCGCGGCGTGTGTTCGCGGTTCTGACTTGTATTTTATTAAAAAAATTTGCAATAAATTTTAATTTAAGCAAAATCAAACTGCCATAGAGCTGGCGTCCGCCAAACCCGATCAAAGGTCCACGCGATGAGCACCTTGTTCCCCTTGCTGTTCTCCCCGCTGCGCATCGGCCCGGCGCTGCTGAAGAATCGTATCATGTCCACCGGCCACGACACCGTGCTGCCGGTGGACGGCCGGGTCAGCCCGGCGCTGGTGGCCTACCACCGGGCGCGGGCGCGCGGCGGCGTCGGCCTGATCGTGCTGCAAGTCTCCGGCGTCCACGAAACCGCGCACTACACCTCGCACGCCCTGATGGCCACCGACGACAGCTGCGTGCCCGGCTACCGGCAACTGGCCGAGGCCGTGCACGCCGAAGGCTGCAAGCTGTTCGCCCAGCTGTTCCACCCCGGCCGCGAAATCATGGAAAGCGCCGACGGCCTGCTGAGCGTGGCCTACGCGCCTTCGGCGACCCCCAGCGAGCGCTTCCACGTGCAGCCGCGCGCGCTGAGCCGCGAAATGATAGATGAAATCATCGCCGGCTACGGCGCGGCCGCAAGGCGGCTGCGCGCCGCCGGCGTGGACGGCGCCGAGATCGTCGCCAGCCACGGCTATCTGCCGGCGCAATTCCTCAACCCCCAAGTCAACCGCCGTGAAGACGGCTACGGCGGAGGCGACGCCGGCCGGCTGCGCTTCCTGCGCGAAGCGGTGGCCGCCGCCCGCGCCGGCGGCGGGCCGGGCTTTGTGGTGGGCCTGCGCATCTCCGCCGGCGAGGAAGAAGGCGAGGGCATGGACGCCGAGCGGGCGCTGGCGGCCACGCGGGCGCTGGAGAGCGAACTGGACTACGTCAGCCTGGTGGCCGGCAGCTCCGCCACCCTGGGCGCGGCCATCCACATCGCGCCGCCGATGGCGCTGCCGGCCGCCTACCTGGCGGCGCAGGCGGCGCGTTTCAAGCGCGCGCTGAACATCCCGGTGCTGCTGGCCGGGCGCATCAACCAGCCGCAAGAGGCCGAGCAAGTGCTGGCCGGCGGCCAGGCCGACGCTTGCGGCATGACCCGCGCGCTGATCTGCGATCCGGAGCTGCCGGCCAAGGCCGAGCAGGGCCGGCATGAGGATATCCGCGCCTGCATAGGCTGCAACCAGGCCTGCATCGGCCGCTTCCACCGCGGCCTGCCCATCTCCTGCATCCAGCACCCGCAAAGCGGCCGCGAACTGGAATACGGCGAACTGCGGCCGGCCGCCGCGCCGCGGCGAGTGCTGGTGGCCGGCGGCGGCCCGGCCGGCATGAAGGCGGCGGTGATCGCGGCGCAGCGCGGCCACCAGGTCAGTCTGTACGAAGCCGGCCCGCAACTGGGCGGCCAGGCGCTGCTGGCGCAACTGCTGCCCGGCCGCGCGGAATTCGGCGGGCTGATCACCAACCTGGAACGGGAACTGCAACTGGCCGGCGTGGAAGTGAGGCGCAACGTCAGGGTGGACCGCGAACTGGTGCGGCGGCTGGCCCCGGACGCGGTGGTGGTGGCCACCGGCGCGCGGCCGCGCTGGCCGGCGCTGGAAGGCGGCGGCGCCATGCAAGTGCTGGACGCCTGGCAAGTGCTGCGCGGCGAAGCGGTGCGGGGCGGCAAGGTGCTGGTGGCGGACTGGCGCTGCGACTGGATCGGCCCCGGCATCGCGCTGCGGCTGGCCGCCGCCGGCCACCAGGTGAGGCTGGCGGTCAACGGCACCCATGCCGGCGAAGCGCTGCAAATGTATGTGCGAGACCACCTGGCCGGCCAACTG
This sequence comes from Chromobacterium sp. FG89, assembly GCF_057808735.1. Classification (NCBI taxonomy): domain Bacteria; kingdom Pseudomonadati; phylum Pseudomonadota; class Betaproteobacteria; order Neisseriales; family Chromobacteriaceae; genus Chromobacterium; species Chromobacterium sp. FG89. The sequence continues at coordinate 56,755 of NZ_JBMDIQ010000021.1, forward strand.
CAACGCGCCGGCGTGACGGTGACGCCGTACGCGCGCCTGTACGGCCACGACGACGACAGCGTGTATCTGCTGCACACCGCCAGCGAGGAAGCCATGGTGGAGAGCGAAGTGGACTGCCTGGTGCTGTGTCAGGGGCACCAGGCCGAGGATGGTTTATGGGAGGAACTGAGCGGCTGCGGCGCCGAACTGCACGCGATAGGCGATTGCCTGGCGCCGCGCACCGCGGAAGAAGCCGTTTATGAAGGTATGCGGCTGGGCTGGCGTTTGTAGCCGCCGTCAGCCGGCGATATGCGCCGTCAGAACCTGTTCAAAGTCTCGCGAGCAAGGGCGAGACAAGGCGAAAACAAGCGAAAAAGCGGAATGTACACGTGGTACATGAGCATTTTGAGCTTGTTTTGAACGCCGTATCGCTGAAGCGCAGCAGACTTTGAACAGGTTCTCAGGCCGCTGACGTCGGCGGCTACCTGTTCGCCCAAAGTGTGGCCGTCCGGGTAATCGCCACCGTTCTGGCGGCGGAAGGGAATGGGCGCTTCGTCGAACACCCCAAGCAGCCTTTGCCGCCAGGCGTCCTTGGCCGCGTCTATATCGGCGGCGGAAAGACGGTTGGCGTCGTACACCGCATGCGTGGGCAGCACGTCCATGCCGGGGTAGAACAGGCAGCCGTGTGTCACAGGAAACAACAGTTGCTCCAGCGGCCCGTTGATGCCGCGCGGGCCGTAGTCCCGCTCCTGTCCGCCCACCATCGCGGCCAGCATCGCGCGTTTGCCGCTCAGCGCACCGTCGCCGTAGCGCCAGCGGTTGCCCTCGTTGCGGTAGCCATAGGCGAAGCCGTAAAAACCTGTTTACGATCTTGCGAGCTAAGGCGAGACAAGGCGAAAACGGCTGAAGAAGCGGAATGTACATGTTGTACATGAGCATTCTGAAGACGTTTTCAACGCCGTATCGCCAACGCGCAGCTGATCGTGAACAGGTTTTAAGCGTAGACTCGGTCAATCCAACCTTTATGCAAGGCGGGAAGGGCGTACCACCATAGCGGAAACAGCATGATCAACAATCCATCGCCAGCCGCTTGCGCTGCTTTGTCGCGCCAGCGCGGCGAATTGGGTGGTCAGCGAGGCCGGGTCCGGGTGGGCGTGGATGATGAGAGCTTGTCGGTTCATGCGGCCTCCAAGAGTTTCACGGTGGAAAGCCGCCAGTCTGACGCGCGGTCAACTATTCGTGAAATCACGGTTTTTATTGCTTACTATTCATCAGATGGATACCAAACGACTCGACCTCAATCTGCTGGTAACGCTGGAAGCCTTGCTGGTGGAACAGAACGTGACGCGCGCGGCCGCGCGGCTGAGCTTGAGCCAGCCGGCGGTGAGCGCGCAATTGAACCGCCTGCGCGAGTTGTTTGACGACCCGCTGCTGGTGGCCGTCCACCGCGGCATGTATCCCACGGCCAAGGCGCTGGAAATGTTCGAGCCCCTGCGCAAGGCGCTCAACGAAGTGCGCGCCACCGTGGCCGGACATCAGGATTTTGAGCCGGCCAGCGCGGACCTGACCGTGGCCATCGCCTGCACCGATTACCTGCAAGCCGCGCTGCTGATCCCGCTGGCGCGGGAACTGCGCAAAAGCGCGCCCGGCGTGAGGGTGGCGGTGCGCGCGCTGGACCTGCACCGGCTGGAAGCGCAACTGGAGCAGGGCGATCTGGACCTGGCGCTGCTGACCCCGCCGGCCGCCCCGTCCAAGCTGCAAAGCTGCCGTCTGTTTGACGAACACTATGTGCTGATAGGCCGCCGCGACCACCCCACCCTGAAAGAAGGGCTGAGCGTGGAAGAATACGCGGCCTTGGACCACGTCATCGTGTCCTTGGACGGCAACGGCTTCTTCACCCCGGTGGACCGCACGCTGGCGGCGCTGGGCCTGCGCCGCAACGTGGCCTTGTCCGCCGCGTCCTTCCTGTTTGTGCCGGAAATGGTGGCCCAGTCCGACTTTGTCGCGCTGGTGCCGCAGCGCCTGGTGCAAGACCGCGGCGACGCGCTGAAGCAAGTGGAGTTTCCGCTGCCCACCGAAAGCTTTGAAGTGGGCATGGCCTGGCACGACCGCACCCAGCAGCACCCCGGCCATCGCTGGATGCGGGACTTCATCATCACCCTGGTCAATGCGCAGGCGGGGTTGGCGGCGGATGCGGTGCCTCTCTCTTAGACCCGCTAACAAAACCCCTGATCCTGCGTTGCGCCTCCTTGCCGTACGACTTGTACGGCTGCGTCGGCGCGCCTTGGCTCAGGCTCTCTGCGAGGTTTTGTTAGCAGCTCTTAGAGCCGGTTTGCGATCTGCTGCGCGTCGTGAGACGTCACACGGTGAGTACCGCTTCGCAATGCTCATGTACCCGCGCGTACATTCCATTTTCTCAGCCGCAACGCCTTGTCTCGCCTTAGCTCGCGAGATCGTAAACACGTTCTTAGAACCGGTTACGTTCTGCTGCGCTAATGGCTTGTTCCTGCCGGGGCCGGCGGCTGGTGGGTATCGCCTGCGGCTCCACCCACCCTACCCATGACGAGCGGCCGCGCGTAGGGTGGGTGGAGCGTAGCGATACCCACGCGGAACCCCGCTGCGCCGCACAAGATGATGGCGGCGATCCACCTTACCGGACCCCGCCGGCTTGACGCCCTCCCACTCCTCCTCAACAATAGCCCCCGCGCCGCAGCAATCGCGGCGCTCGGGATTAGCCTCCCGCTTATGAGTTCTTACTGCGGATGCGCTGTTTCCACAGCGTATCCGCTGCCATTGCTTTGCCTATTCGGGCGGGCCATGGCAAGTGGCGCCCTCGCGGGCGCGCCGGCTTTCGTAAGAACTCACCGGTAGGCTAACTCTTGTCATGTGCCCGCCCTGCCGCCTTGCGGCCGGGCCCTTCTGCTCAGGAGGTTGCAAATGGTAAAGCTAGTCCGTCCGGTGCTAGGCATCGAACTCACTCCATCCGCTACGGAAACCAAAGACGTCCATCAGGACGCCTCTCCACTCCCGCCGCTAGGGCCGCGCTCGCGCTACCGGTTTGCCGGCCCCCACGCCAAAGACCTCAGCCTGCCCTTCATCCGCCGCATCAAAGGCCGCACCTATCCGCATTACTGGCAGCCGGCCGAAGCCAAGGATGAATGTGAAGCCCGCGCCTTGGGCCATCAGTACGCCGCCCATCTGGCGCAGATGCTGAAACTCAACCGCCAGCACTCCGCGCGCGGCCTGCTGTTCCGCATCGCCAGCGATATGGATTTCAGCGCCCGCGGCCACCGCCGCCGCCTGTGCAAGAGCTTCTTCAACTATCTGGAGTTGTTGTTGAATCTGGGGGTGGAGCAGGTGGACCTGCCGAGGCATGTGGAGGCGGTGCAACGCTTCCATCTCAGCCTGGACGAGTTGGAGGCCTTGCCGCGTAAGTTGGGGCGGAAGAAGAGGGGATAAGCTGGGAAGGGTAGCCGGCCCCTTCGGGGCTGGCTGTTGGGGAAGGGTAGGGTTCTTCCAGCAAACAGCCGCATCCGTATCCAGCAAAGCAGGGGCGTTTCGGTTGACACTCCCTCGCTGAACTGAGAACCTTCCCGCTTCCATTTTTTTGTTATTGCCCGCCATGAAAATCACCGCCAACACCGCCGTCACCCTGCGCATGAAAGTCACCGACAGCCAGGGTCTGGTTTACGACGATGGCAAGAAGCCCGTCTCCTACCTGCACGGCGATTACGACAACCTGTTCGCCAAGCTGGAAGCCGCGTTGGAAGGCCAGGAATCAGGTTTTCAAACCACGCTGGAACTGGCTACCGAAGACACCTTCGGTGAACGCGACGAAGCCCTGGTCACCACCATGCCCAAGTCGGACTTCCCGCCCGGCGTGAAGGTAGGCGGCCAAATCCAGCGCATCGGCCCGGACGGCGAGCCGCGTTACTACTTCGTTACCAAGATCAAAGGCCCCACGGTATTGTTGGACGGCAACCACCCGCTATGCGGCAAAGCCCTGCGCTTTGTCGTCAAAGTGGTGGACGTGCGCGCGGCAACGGCTGAGGAAATCGCTCACCAGCATGTGCACGGTGAGCACGGGCATCAGCATTGATAGTACCGGCCTCACACAAAAAAAGCCCTCCTCAAACGGAGGGCTTTTTTTTGTCTGGGGTCTGGTGGTTTGGGGGAGAGGATTAGTTGGTGAGAGATTTGCCAACTTTGATATCTCGACACATTCCAAGAAGCGTTCAACTTAATTTGAATCATTTTGACGTTGGATAATTAAATAAAAACAACCTGAATTGTTCGGTATTTTTTTATTAAACAAGAACAATATTATATAGAACGAAATTAGTTCTTTTTGCCAGAGTTGTTCGTTAAAAATATCAAGCAGAAAAATTAATTGGATCTAAAGTGTCAGTACGTATCTATCTTATTGGTGATGCGTCAATTTTATTTAATTTTCTTGGGAGTGCGACATGAGCGAATTTTTCGAAAAAGCCTCTTCGGTAATGGGTAGTACGCGCGTTTATGATGTTCGTATGATGGATACCGTCACTGTCAAGGCAAGGTATAAGGCCATTACCGCATCCGGTGATTCCAGAATTGGAATCTGGCCAGGCTATCAGGCTACAGGCAACCCGATTGCAAAAGCAGATGCCAAAGATTTGGAGGGGGAAGTCACTCTCGTGGTCCAAGGTTACGATTTTTCTGACGGACCATATACAGTCGGCTTTATTGTGAACAACAATACAGGTGACGATTCGATTTGCGCCACCGTTCTCATGGACAATGGGCAATATGTGAAATCAGAAGCAACAACGCTGAGTGTTATCGGTCAGAAAAATATGGATGGGAAATCATATCTTACCGTTAAATACTCCACGCCCGATGGTAATACTCCGAGTCGTAGTCTTGACTGGATATATCTGTTTAATGGAGACAGGGTTGTTCCTCCCGGGCAGGCCGTACAACATTTCCCCATTCCGAGCAACGATAGCAGCGGGACTGTCATTATTCAGACGGATAAACCCCTGACGTTTAAAAATGACTATATTGTTGAATACAATCCTGGTCGGTCGACTACGGCGATCAGTGCCTATTACACTTTCAAGTTTAAAGGGCAGTAATAAATAATTAAGATGTCGCACATGGCTTTGTGGGCTAGATGTTCAGGCCATGTGCGAAAATTATTTCGCATTTAAATGTAAGTCGTTTTCTTATCTACTCCTCTCACTCGTATTTTGGATAGAACTCTTAAGTAAAGAGTTGATTATGAGCTTCCCCGCCTATCTCAAATATCCCGATTCTTCCTACCTGCACGGCGTTGGGACAAGCTGTTCGCCAAGTTGGAAGTCGTGCTTGAAGGCCTGGAGTCGGGTTTTCAAGCCACGCTAGAACGAGCCTCCGAAGACACCTTCGGCGCCCGCGACCAAGCCCTGGTCACCACCATGCCCAAGTCGGACTTCCCACCCGGCGTAAAGGTAGGCGGCCGAATCCAGCGCATCGGCCCGGATTGCGAGCCGCGTACTACTTCGTCACCAAGATCAAAGGCCCCACGGTATTGTTGGACGGCAACCACCCGCTATGCGGCAAAGCCCTGCGCTTTGTTGTCAAAGTGGTGGACGTGCGCGCGGCCACGGCTGAGGAAATCGCTCACCAGCATGTGCACGGCGAGCACGGGCATCAGCACTGATTCCCCCGCTTCATTCAGACAAAGCCCTCCCCATTGGGGAGGGCTTTGTTTTGTTTGGACCCCACCTATTATTTGGCGTTGCTTATCGGCAGGGCGGCATTTTTCGGACTGCGGCCCGCAGGCTCTGACATATTTGGAGATGGAGGCGTGGGCACATGTCACCCGGCGGCGGCGCACTGGGAGGTAGGCCTTGCTTCGGCGTCTGGATAATGCGTACCTATTCATCCAAGCGATGGATGAAGGCGAGTTTATGCAAGATATTCTTGAAGACGGCGAGGCCGCGGCCCTTGATGAGAATGCTTAGAACGTGTTTACGATCTCTCGAGCTAAGGCGAGACAAGGCGAAAACGGCTGAGAAAGCGGAATGTACATACGGTACATGAGCATTTCGAAGATGGTTTCAACGCCGGATCGCCGATGCGCAGCAGATCGTAAACACGTTCTTAGTGCGTGAACCATGCCGCCTGAGTTGTGCTATGATTTGTACAATCATTGTCGATTTGAGCGAGGAACACCGTGAAAGCGCTTACCTATAGCCACACCCGCCAGCACCTGGCCGAAGTCATGCGTCAAGTGAACGAAGACCGGGCGCCGGTGATAGTCACCACCCAGCGCGGTGAACCGGTGGTGATCATGTCGCTGGCCGACTACAACGCGCTGGAAGAAACCGCCTACCTGACGCGCTCCCCTGAAAATGCCAAGCGTCTGGCCGATGCGGCGGCAAGGTTTCACAGCGGGGCGGCCAAAGAGAGAACGCTTCTCGAAGACGAGGGCGAGTAATGCAGATCAAGTTTGATGACAACGCATGGGAGGATTACCTCTACTGGCAGCAGAGCAGCAAGCCTACCCTCAAGCGCATCAACGCTCTGATCAAGGACATCCAGCGCAACCCGTTTGAGGGGATCGGCAAGCCTGAGCCGCTTAAGCACCAGTTTGCTGGCTTCTGGTCGCGTCGCATCGATGATGAGCATCGGCTGGTCTACGCTGTCCAGAGCAATGTTCTGACCATCTTGCAGTGCCGCTACCACTACTAAGAGCTGCTAACAAAAGCTCGCAGCGTACCTGAGCCAAGGCGCGCCGACGCAGGCAGTACACGTAGTACGACAAGGAGGCGCAAGGCAGCATCAGGGGTTTTGTTAGCGGGTCTAAGAACCTGTTTACGATCTGCTGCGCGTCGTGGAGCGTTACACGGTGAGTACGTCTTCAAAATGCTCATGTACCGTGTGTACACTCCGCTGTTTCAGCCGCAACGCCTTGTCTCGCCTTAGCTCGCGAGATCGTAAACACGTTCTAAGCACAATTGCCAAGGCATTGAGTCCGCTGCGCGGATGATGATTTAGTAGGGTCCGCGGCCTACCGTGTACGGCTACTTTCGTTTCGCAGGATGCCGCCGGCTTGACGCCCTCCCGCTCCTCGACACCTTCAGCGCCCGCGACGAAGCCCTGGTCACCACCATGCCCAAGTCGGACTTCCCGCCTGGCGTGAAGGTAGGCGGCCAAATCCAGCGCATCGGCCCGGATGGCGAGCCGCGCTACTACTTCGTCACCAAGATCAAAGGCCCCACGGTATTGTTGGACGGCAACCACCCGCTATGCGGCAAAGCCCTGCGCTTTGCCGTCAAAGTGGTGGACGTGCGCGCGGCAACGGCTGAGGAAATCGCTCACCAGCATGTGCACGGCGAGCATGGGCATCAGCATTGATTCCCCAGCCTCATATAAACAAAGCCCTCCCGATTTGGGAGGGCTTTGTTTTGCCTGGGGCCTGGCGGTTTGGGTGTTGCTTATCTGTTGTTGAGTGCTTTGCCACTTGTGAGATCAACTTTGATGTCTCAAAGCATATTATCTTTGATGGCTAACATTAGGTATTTGTGTTGATGTTGGTTTTTGATTGCGGTGAATTCGTCAGAGATTCGGCCGCTTCTGTTTGTAAAATTTTTCATTGTTATTTCTGAGGCAGGGGTCTTTACAAAAGCTACGGTAAGGAACTGAGAGTATACGTTTAAATATTCATAAAACCTGATGGCCAGAATCATGGGTGTCGAGAGTGGAACCAAGTAGCTGCTGTTTTTTATTGCCATTATTTGAATGGCAGTGATACTTGTCAGACTGTATCGGTACAGCTTTATAGATATACTGTTTTTGGATGATTAGCTTTGCTAGGGTTTTCAATTGCTAAAGCTGCTGGTTATGGTTCGGGTCATTGGATTTGGCTTGGAGTGTTAATGTTTACTTAAGGTGTTTGTAATGGAAAATCAAATGACTGTTGAAAATGCTTACATGGCTTTTGAGCTTGGGGCCGTTATCTCTGGTGTTGATTTTGTTTCCGAGTTCTACGGAAATTCTTCTTATAACTGGAATTTGATTCAAGTTTTGACGGCTTTGAGGCCGCATCGTGCAGGCTATCGCATCCTGATTACAACCTCCATCAAAGAGTCCAAGCGCGAAGAAGTCAAGAAATTGATTTTTAATTTTATGGGCGGCAATGAAGATTATGATTTGCTGATGCGTGCCGATGATGATAATCGCGACTACATGGAAATAAAGAATGAATGGTTCCATAATGGAAAAATAAAATATCCTGTTCGGATGTTCTTTGAGCGCTCCAATGCTCATGCCGATATGTGGCGCGGACTGGGGCTGAACAGCGCCCAGGTTTGATGAAGTAAAAAGCCCTCTTTTGAGGGCTTTTTGGCACTCCTTTAGTCGCAATCACCCGCTGTGCGGTAAAACCCTGCGTTTTGTCATCTAAGGGGTGGATGTGAGCGCGGCCACGGCTGAGGAATGTGCATGGCGAGCACGGGCATCCGCACTGAAAGTACCGGCCTCATACAAACAAAAGCTCTCCTGAATAGGGGACTTTTGTTTGTATGAAGTCTGATTTTTGGGGTGGAGATTTGCTGCATACTGCCGGTACGTTGCGCACAGGCTGTTGTTCTGTACCGCCCGAGACATGGTTTTTCACTGTAGGTGAAAGGGCTTCTGATGATGCCGTTGAGTCTAGGAGTGCAACAGGTAGATCTAGCGCGGAATGTGCCGGTGGTGCAGTTACTATTCCTGAGCCCGAATGAGATGGAGTGCCTACAAAGGTAGGTAGGGGGGAAATAGAAGGACTAAACCGAGGCAGGTAGATTGCTGGACTGATTGTTTGTCAATCTACCAAGGTTATGTGGTTATAGTATGCTGATAAGTATTATTTTCTAGAGGAGCTTTCCCTACACGCTTATGTAGTGGCTATGCATAGCTTTCGGTTGTAGAGCAATTTGGTGTATTATTTTCACGATGTTATGAAAATTTTTCGATATGTATTTTTATATCAAAATATGCTTGGTTATTTTATGAGACATAGTCTTTTTGTTGTGCTGATTACTCCTTTTGTTGCTGCTTGTCAACCACCGGTGGTTCCTCTTAAGACCTACTCATTTAACGTGAAATTTGATGTGAATGGAAAGTCGTATGATGTGAGTGAGAAATTTAATTGTCATTATGAGGATGTGTCATGGATATCAACAAAAGGGGCCGAGTGGCATATCCGAGAGGGCTCTGATGTGGTGAGGATTTATGGTGTTATAGATAATGATATTTCATTTGAAATCATTCCTAATCAACCATGGCCAAAGAGCTTCTGTTTTGATGAATCTGGGCCTTTGGATGTGCAAGTTTTTATAAAAAATAAAAATGGCTTAGTAGAAAGTTTTGATAAAAATAGAGTGGTTTCTTCATTTTATAATTTTCGTTTGGTTGATGCAAGAATTGATTCTCGTGCTTGGGGGATTGATTTTTTTGAAAAAAAACATAAGCTACTTGAATTGGCAACAAGGTCATATTACACAGTTGTAGTTAATTTTTATGGTGAAGATAAATGGAGCCGGAATGAAGGGGCTGCTGATTTTGTTGAAGAGAGAAAAATAATCTGGTTTGAAAAAAATAAAGCTTTCCCTTTCAGTGGCTGGGGGAAGGATGACGTGGAACTTGCAAGAATACGTTGGGATGATGACAATTTGAAGGAGGATGGTGCGTTTGCCAGACAAAATGTGCTCAAGCCAAGTGGAGCTGCATGGGTTATTTCCACATCAAATGTAGAGGCTATAAATTGGCTTCAGGAACCAGCTATGGCTGGGGGTGAGGAAGGTATAGAGTTGACCTCCTCTGAAAGGCGTAGCAGTTGGGTGAGTTATAGGGGGAGTAAAATTGAGCTGCCTATACGAGATTATTATCGAATTTTTTATGAGCCGGACGAAAATAGATTGGTCGAGTTTGTTGCTCAATCAGTCAAGCTAAGATAAATTAGCTTTTGTTATGTTGAAAAATGGTACATGTTTTAGAGAAAAACTTAGCAGAGTAGCTAGAAGCTGCTTATGTTATTGAATGTGTAAAGTGTAGAAACTAAAATCTGATCTGACAGTTTTCCATTTTGATTGTGCCTGACTTTCAGGTCAAATCGGAACTTATACATATTAGCGCAAGGGCAGAGATAGCCGTTTGGGCTGATGATCTGCCATCTCTTCATCTGACTGGCGGCAACTCGGCCATAGCTGTCTTTACGACAGCTTGTTGGCCAAGGACTGATTTACGTAGAAACCCATCGTCAGACTTGGGCAAGGCTGTTAGCTACCTCCAACGCAGCCTTAACTCGTATTAGTACTGATGTGGGTAGTCTCTTATCCTTTAGCAGTTCTATGTAGGCATCTGACAGCTCTCCTTGCAATTTCACCTTGCCATCTGGCTGAATAATAAACAGATGCTTGTCATATAGTCGGTGTAGATCCGCTCGCAGCAAAATTCCGTTTTCCAGCCACTCCATTCCGTCTTCGGCCACTGGAATAATGTGTGCGGCCTCCAGCGCACGTTCCGTTGTTTCACCGGTGATGCCGCAGCACTTATCCAGGCTCAGCAACGCATGACGGAACCGGAGCTGATTTCGGTCCACGACTGTTTTGCTGGAGCGAGTTCTTTTCTCCTCCTCCTTGTCGCGCCAGGTCCACTGGACCGTACCGTCGTATTTCTCCGTATCAACCCCTTTCCAACTGGCTTCACCGCTATGAGCGCCTTGCGGAATCACGATAGTGGAAACACCCCATAAGGCATCCTCGTACTGGATATGCAGGTTATTGTCGTGCTTATAGGTAATTCTCACGACAAAGCCTCCATCACCTCTTCGTTCAACCTGACTATAGGTCTTGTAGTTGACGAAATGGGGTGTCCTAGGCTTGGCATCATCAGCTGCCGGCCACTCTTCCAGTGTTGAAGTGATTTGGATATTTTCCGACAAGCTGTTAAGGTCGAGTGGAACAAACTCTGTAACATTCATCCATGCAACTTCAAGATACTTTTTATACATTGTCATGCTCCAGAAATTGTTCTGCTTACATACGTTAATAACAGACCGACACTGATGAGTTTCAAGCTATAACAAAGTCATGCAAGTTGGTCGCATACATCTCTGTGTGATTAATATTCAAGTATAGGAATTGACGATATATTCATCATCAACTTCCCAATCACCCCCCCACCGCCACCTTCTCCAAACTCGGCAAAGTGTGGGTATACAGCTTGGCCAAATCCTTGGGGCTGGCGATGGTTTCAAAGTGTTCCATCTTGATGGCCAGGAATTGCCCCTTGCTGCCATTGCGCACTTCGCCCACTTCCATCGCTTTCAGCGCGCTGATCCAGTACCAGTTCTGGCCCATGTTTTCCTTATCGCAATAGGCGTACCACAGTGGCAGGCGGAACAGCCGCTCGAAGGTGAGCGCTTTTTTGAGTTCTTCCTCCAGGCTGAGGGTGAGTTCGCCGCACCATGGGGTGTAGTTCTTGGCGTCGATGGCGATCATGCCCAGCGAGGGCAACAGGAGCAGGAAGTCTGGTCGCTTGGCTGCGCCTTGGAATAGCGAGGCGAAGCTGTCCTTGTTCTGGCAGATGCCTACATAGGCCAGTTTGTGCTGGTTGAACCAGGTGTTGAGCGCTTTCTCGCCCTCATGGCCTTTTTCCTCCGCCGTGTTGGGGGCGGCCTGGGTTATGGCGGGCGGCGGATTAGGCGCGGGCGCTTGAGCTGGAACTGGGGTAGCGGCTTGGATAGGCGCCGTTGTTTGCGGCGGGGCGGGCGCGGCGTTGGATGTTGGGGCCGTCATTGCGGATGGTTTCTGTAAAAGGGTTTTTCTGATGCTTGCGAGCGAAAAGGCCATGGCGTCTGCTCAGATTGGCTTGGTTGGGTGAGGGGAGCGCTTCATCCCGCTTGCCTCGCTTGATCCGCCTGATACGCCGCCTCACGGTCGCTGAACAGGCCCAGGCGCACCAGGCGGGCGAGGATGGCGCCGCGGCTGCGGCCCAGTTGCTTGGCGATGGCCTGGCTGTCCGGCTGGGCCGGGCTGTGCCACAGGGTTTTCAGTTGCTGGTCGTCGGCCACGCTCCAGACCGCGCCTTGCTTGCCGGCTGTGGGCGGCGCGGCGGGTTTGGTGGGCGGCTTTTCCGCGGCGGCGGGTACGTCCCAGAGTGGCGGCAGTTGCAGCGTTTGCATGCGGGCGTTGTCGGCCTGCATCGCCGCTTGCTGGTGCTCGTACAGCCCCAGGTGGACCAACCGGGAGACGATGGCCAGCGGGCTGCGGCCCAGTTTTTCCGATAGTTGGCGCACTGGCGCGGGGGAGGCTTCCCACAGCAGGGCGAGGCGGTTGTCTTCGGCTATGGTCCAGCGCTGGCCCTGGCGCGCGCCGCCGGGGGCTGGCGGAGGCTCGGGCGCGGTGGGCGGGTCCGCGGCGTGTTGTTTGGCGACGCGCTTGAGTTGCTCGTAATACTGCGCGCGCGCCTTGTCCAGTGCCGGGTCCTTGGGGGTGCCCAGCGGGTCGCGCCGGCCGGCCGGGTCTAGGCCCAGGACCAGTTGTTCGACAATTTCGAGTTCTCTCATAGGGATGCCCGGAGCCGGTCTCGCATTGCTTGCGGGGCGGGTGCCGCCGTGGATAAGCCATGTTATCGCCGCGGCCGGGTTATATGCAAATTGAGTTTGCGGCGCGCGGCCCGGGGCCGGGCCGGCGCGCGCTTTAAGCTTCGATTTCTATCAGGGTGGGATTGGCGGCGGCGGCGGCCTGTTCCAGCGCCTGGCGCAGCAGCGGTTCCGGGGTGCCCAGCGCCAGGGTTTCGGCGCGCCAGCCGTAGGCGCGGGCCAGCGCCGGGAAGTCCGGGGTGTAGAGGTCCACGCCCAGCGGTTCCATATCGGCGGCGCGCATCGCGCTTTTGATTTCGCCGTAGCCGCGGTTGTTGAGCAGCAGCACGATCAGGCGGGCGCGGGTTTCCATCGCGGTGCCCATTTCCGCCAGGGTGAACTGGAAGCCGCCGTCGCCGGCCAGGCACAGCACCGGCCGGTCCGGTTCGGCCAGCGCGGCGCCGATGGCGGCGGGCAGGCCGTAGCCCAGCGCGCCGAAGCCCACGGAGGCGTTGAACCAGCTGTTGCCGCGCGGCGCGCAAAAGCCCAGGTTGCCGGCGTAGACCAGGCGGGTGGAGTCTCCCACCCAGCGCGCTTGCGGCAGGATGTCGCGCACGCGGTGCAGCCAGGCCAGGTCGGCGGCGTGTTCCGGCTCCATCTCGGCGGCGGCCAGGCGGCGGGCGGCGTCGGCGCGCTCTTCGCCCTGGCGGGCGGCGTCGGTCAGTTGCAGCGTCAGCAGTTGCAGGGTTTCTTTGGCGTCGCCCAATAGCGGCAGGTCGGCGCCGCGGCCGCGGCAGAGTTGTTCCGGGTCGATGTCGACGCGGATCAGCGCGCCGGGCAGGCGGAAGCCGCCGTCCACGTACATGTCGAAGTCGGTGGGCCCCAGTTCGCAGCCCACGGCCAGCACCACGTCGCTGGCGGCGATCAGGCGACGCGCGGCCGGCAGCGAGGGGCTGCAGGACAGGGCCAGCGGGTGGCCGTCCGGCAGCGCGCCGCGCGCGTTGATGGTCATCAGCGCCGGCGCGTCCAGCATTTCCGCCAGCCGGGTCAGTTGCGGCGCGGCCTGGCGCGCGCCGCCACCTATCAGCAGCAGCGGCCGTTCCGCGCTGGACAGCAGGCGGGCGGCGCGGTCGATGGCGGCGGGGGCGGCCGGCCCGCGCAGCAGCCGCATCGCCGGCGCTTGCGGCGGCGGCAGGCCGTCGGCGGGCGCGGCCATCAGGTCCAGCGGGATTTCAATGTGCACCGGGCGCGGGCGGCTGCCGTCGAACACGGCGAAGGCGCGCGCCAGCACTTGCGGCAGTTCCGCCGCCGCGGTCAGGGTGTGGCTGAAGGCGGCGATCTGGCTGGCCAGCGCGTGCTGGTCCGGCAGTTCGTGCAGGTGGCCGTCGCCGGAGCCCAGCTTGCCGCGCGCGTTGACGCCGGAGATGACCAGCAGCGGGATGGAGTCGGCGTAGGCCTGGCCCATGGCGGTGGCGATATTGGTGAGGCCGGGGCCGGTGATGACGAAGCAGACGCCGGGTTTGCCGTTGACGCGGGCGTAGCCGTCGGCCATGAAGCCCAGGCTTTGTTCGTGGCGGGCGGCGATGTGGCGGATGCCGCTGCCGGCCAGGCCGCGGTAGAGCTCGATGGTGTGGACGCCGGGGATGCCGAACACGGTGTCGACGCCGTAAGCCGCCAGCCAGGCGGTGAGGTAGCTGCCCAGGGTGGCGCTCATGCGGATTCCTTTTGTCTTGGCGCGGCGGCGCGCAGTTGGCCGGCGAAGCGGGCGATGCGGCGGCAGGCTTCGGCCAGGCGTTCGTCGTCCACCACCAGGCCCAGGCGGATGAAGCCGGCGGCGGTGGGGCCAAAGGCGGCGGCGTCCAGCACGGAGACGCCGGTGGCTTCAAACAGTTTCCAGGCGAAATCCCCGGCCTCCAGGCCGCAGCCGCGCACATCCAGCAGCAGGAACATGCCGGCTTCCGGCAGCGGGCAGTGCAGGCCGTCCACGCCGCTGAGCAGGCTGTGGGCCAGGTCGCGCCGCCGCTGGTACAGCGCGCGGACGGGGTCGACGAAGGCGTCGTAGTCTTGCAGCGCCAGCAGCGCGGCTTGCTGGATGAAGCCGGGGATGCCGTAGAGCATGCACAGGGCCAGCGTGCCCATGTGCTGGATCAGCGGGCGCGGGCCGGCGGCCCAGCCTAGCCGCCAGCCGGCCATGGCGTGGGATTTGGACAGGCTGCCCAGGGTCAGCGTGCGTTCGGCCATGCCGGGCAGGGCGGCGATGCTGTGGTGCGGGGCTTCGAAACTGAGGCCGGCGTAGACTTCGTCGGCCACCACCCACAGGTCGTGGCGGCGGGCCAGCGCGGCCACCGCGGCCAGTTCGTCCGGGCGCAGCGCCGCGCCGGTGGGGTTGCAGGGGGTGGCGAGGAAGATCGCGCGGCTGCGCGGGGTGACGGCGGCTTCCAGCGCGGCCAGGTCCAGATGGAAGCCGTCCGCGGGTTTGACCGGCACCGGCACCAGCGCGGCGCCGCTGGCGCGGATGCTGGCTTCGTAGGTCAGGTACATCGGTTCCGGCACCAGCACTTCGTCGCCGGCCTGGCACAGGCAGAGCGCGGCGGAGAACAGGCCGTTTTGCGCGCCGGCCACCACGATGACGTTGTCGGCGTCCATCTCCAGGCCGGTGGCGACGGCGTGGCGGCGGGCGATGGCGGCGCGCAGGTCGGCGCGGCCGTCCACCGGGCTGTAGTGGGTGTCGCCGTCGCGCAGCGCGGCCACGGCGCGCTCAATAATGGGGGCCGGGGTGGCGAACTCCGGATCGCCCACGCTGAGGATGATCACGTCCTCGCCGCGGGCGGCGGCTTGCTGCGCCGCCAGGTGGATGTTCCAGGCATCGACGCGTTCGCCGGCGATGCGGTCTACCAGGGGGGAAAAGCGCATGGGGGTCTCCGTAATAATGAGCTAGGGGCGGTGTCAGAAGGCGGTGCGGACAGGCAGTCTCTTTTCCAGCCTTAGGAAAACGCGTTCTATCAGCCAGGCCAGCGCGAAATAGATCAGCGCCACGGTCAGCAGCGGTTCGTAGGTGCGCAGGGTTTGCGCGCGCACCAGGTTGGCCGCGCCCAGCACGTCCATCACCGCCACGGTGGAGGCCAGCGCGGTGGATTTGAGCAGCAGCACGGTTTCGCCGGCCAAGGACGGCAGCAGGATCAGCAGCGCGCGCGGCAGCCAGATGCGCCGCGCCGCGGTCAGCCGCGACATGCCCAGCGCGCGGGCGGCTTCCAGTTCGCCCTTGGGCACGGCGGCCAGGCCGCCGCGCACCACTTCGCCCACATAGCCGGCCACGCTTAGCGCCAGCGCCAGCGCCACGTACCAGAAGCCTTCGCGCAGATAAGGCCACAGCAGGCTGTCGCGCAGCGCCGGAAAGCCGGCGAACAGGCTGCCCAGGCCGTAATAGAGCACGTAGATCTGCACCAGCAGCGGGGTGCCGCGGATCAGGTTGGTGAAGGACAGGCTGAGCCAGGCGAGGAAGGGTTGGCGGGACAGCCGGGCAAAGCCCACCGCCACCGCCAGCGCGAAGCCCAGGCCGCCGGAAAGCAGCAGCAATTGCACGGTGACGGCGACGCCGCGCCAGAGCATGGGGCCGTAGTCTTGCAGCCATTGGAAGTTCATGCGGGTCTCCCGTTCACAGCGCCGGTTGCCAGCGGCGGAAGCGGCGTTCAATCAGGCTGAAGCCGGCGTTGGACAGCAGGGTCATCAATAGGTAGATGGCGGCCACGGTCAGATAGAACAGCAGGTACTGGCGGGTGGAGCCGGCGGCCTGCTTGGTGGTGAACAGCAGTTCGCTGTAGCCCACCACGCTGATCAGCGCGCTGTCCTTGATCAGCACCAGCCACAGATTGGCCAGGCCGGCCAGCGCGTAGGGCATCATCTCCGGCAGGACCACGCGGCGGGCGGTCAGCCAGCGGCCGCAGCCGAAGGCGCGCGCGGCCTCGATGTGGCCGTGCGGTATCGCCTGCACCGCGCCGCGCATGATTTCCGCCGCGTAAGCCCCTTGAACGATGCCCAGCACCACGATGGCGGCGGCGAAGCCGTTCACCTCCACCTGCGGCTGGCCCAGCAGCGCCGCCAGCGCGTTGATGGCGTCGCCGCCGGCGTAGTAGAGCAGCAGGATGAGCAGCAGCTCCGGCAGCGCGCGGCACACGCTGGTGTAGGCGTTGGCCAGCCGCTTGAGCAGCGGGTGGCCGCCCAGTTTGATGAGAGCGGTGGCCAGGCCGATGAGCAGGCCCAGCGCGAAAGCGCCCAGCGAGATTTCCAGCGTGACCACGGCGCCTTGCAGCAGGGCGGGGCCCCAGTCGCGGACTACGGCGTCGTAGGCTTGTTGCAGTGCATCCAGCATATAGGCTCTCCCTGGGGCGGCTCAGGTGGGCGGGTCGCTGTCACTTGGCGTCCGGCGAGATGTTGACCTTGAAGTATTTCTTCTGGATGGCGTCGAAGCTGCCGTCGGCGCGCAGTTGCAGGATGGCCTGGTCGAACTGCTGCTTGAGCGCGACGTCGGCCTTGCGCAGGCCGGCGCCGATGCCGGGGCCGAACAGCGGGTCCTTGGGCGCCAGGCCCTTGGATTCCAGCCCGGAACCGTCCTTGCCGCCAAGGAAATCGCTGGCGGCCAGCGCGTCCAGCAGCATCAGGTCCACGCGGCCGGCGACGAGGTCGGCGTTCAGTTCGTCCTGGGTGTTGTAGTAACGGATGACGGAGCCGGCGCCGTAATATTTTTTCAGGAAGTTGGCGTTGGTGGTGGCGGATTGCACGCCCAGGGTCTTGCCCTTGAGGCCGGCCGGGCTGAGGACGGCTTTCTGGCCCTTGGGGCCGACGAACTCGGAGGCGGTGTAGTAATAAGGCAGGCTGAAAGCGATGACTTTTTCCCGCTCCGGGGTGATGGACATGGAGTTGAAGATCACGTCTATCTTCTTGCTGTTGAGCGCGGGGATGATGCCGTCCCAGGACACTTCGGCGATCTGACAGCTTTGCTTGAGGCGCTGGCACAGCTTGCGCACCAGCTCCACTTCAAAGCCGCTCCATTGGCCGTTGCTCTGCTTGATGGTGAACGGCGGGTAGGGTTCGGCGGCGATGCCGATGCGCAGCGGGTTGGCGGCCGCGGCGGTACAGAACAGGACGGCGAAGGCGGCGATGAGGGCGCGGAATCGGTTCATGGGGTTTCTCCCTGGGTGTCAGGCGTTGACAAACTGGCGGCAGCGTTCGCTGTGCGGCGCGGCGAAAACCTGTTCCGGCGGGCCGGCTTCCTCGATGCGGCCCTGATGCAGGAACAGCACTTTGCTGGACACTTCGCGGGCGAAGGCCATTTCATGGGTGACCAGCAGCATGGTGCAGCCTTCATCGGCCAGCTGGCGTATCACCCGCAGCACTTCGCCCACCCGTTCCGGGTCCAGCGCGGAGGTGGGTTCGTCGAACAGCATCACCGCCGGCCGGGTGGCCAGCGCGCGGGCAATGGCCACCCGCTGTTGCTGGCCGCCGGACAAAAAGGCCGGATAGGCCTGGCGCTTGTCCGCCATGCCCACTTTTTCCAGCAGCGCCTCGGCCAGCGCCACCGCTTCGGCGCGCGGTTGGCGCAGGACGCGCACCGGCACCTCGATCAGGTTTTCCAGCACCGTCATGTGCGGCCACAGATTGAAGTTCTGGAACACCATGCCCAGCCGCGAGCGCAGCCGGTCCACCTGGCGCGGGTCGGCCGGCGCGCGCCGGCCGCGTTTGTCGGTGCGCAGGGCGATCTCCTCGCCGGCGATCAGCACTCGGCCGTCGTCCGGGACTTCCAGCAGATTGAGACAGCGCAGCAAGGTGCTCTTGCCGGAGCCGCTGGCGCCGATCAGCGACACTACCTCGCCGGCGGAGGCGGCGAAGGAGACGCCGTCCAGCACGACTTGGCCGTCAAAGCGCTTGCGCAGGTTTTCCACCGCGACGATGGGCGCGGGGGGAGGGTGGATGGCGGGGGTGGGGTGATGCATGGGGCTCTCCTCCTTGCGGCTGTGGCAGCCTGCTGTAGTTGTGTGCCGCGCCTGTAGTGTGGCTAACAAATTCCTGATGCTGCGTTGCGCCGACTTGCCGTACTCAAGTACTGCCTGCGTCGGCGCGCCTTGCCTCAGACGTGAAACTGATTTTGTTAGCCGCTCTTAGCGCGACAGTGTAAGGCGTGGCAACATCCATGCCAGCGGGTCTGTTTTTTAATTGCATGAATTTAAAAGGTTTTTGCGCTTGCTCGCGGCGACAAAAACCGTCAATACTGCAACTATTCATAAAAGCGCCGAATATTCGGCACCCGTGCTTGAAGCAGCTAAGAACCTGTTTACGATCTCGCGAGCTAAGGGGAGACAAGGCGTTGCGGCTGAGAAAGCGGAATGTACAGGTGGTACATGAGCATTCTGAAGCCGTACTCACCGTGTAACGCTCCACAACGCGCAGCAGATCGAAAACAGGTTCTTAAGGGGAAGGGGGAGACATGGACGCGGACCTGAACCAGGGCATTGCGCTGTTTGGCGATTTTTTCGACGCGATCGGCCTGTCGGTGGCCATCATCGACCAGGACGGGCGCTACGCCTATTACAACCAGGAGTGCTCGCAGCTGGACGAATACACCGCGGAGCAGGCGCTGGGGGCCTATCTGCTGGAGCTGTACCCGGAGCTGGACGAGAACAGCAGCACGCTGTTGCAGGCGCTGCGGCAGGGCCGCAGCTACCGCAATCATTACCAGCGTTATCGCAATCCCAGGGGCAAGGCGGTGCATCAGGTGCACACCACGCTGCCGCTGAAGCGCGCCGACGGCCGCATCGTCGGCGCGGTGGAATTGTCCCGCGATCTGACCGTGGTCAGCCCGCTGCATCAGGCGCTGGTGGATTTGCAGCAGAACGTGGAAGAGGAGGCCGACGGCGGGCTGATGGGCATCATCACCGACGACGCGGCGATGAAGCAGCTGATCCACCAGGCCCGGCGGCTGGCGCGCGCCGATGTGCAGGTGTTGATCCACGGCGAAACCGGCACCGGCAAGGAGTTGTTCGCCCGCTTGCTGCACCAGGAAGGGCCGCGCGCCGAGCGCCCCTTCGTGGTGCTCAATTGCGCGGCGCTGCCGGAGCCGCTGTTTGAAAGCACCTTGTTCGGCACCGTGCGCGGCGCCTTCACCGGGGCCGAGGACCGGCGCGGGGTGCTGGAGTCCGCCCATGGCGGCACCCTGTTTCTGGACGAGATCAACTCGCTGCCGCTGTCCATCCAGGGCAAGCTGCTGCGCGCCTTGCAGGAGGGCACCTTCAGCAGGGTGGGCTCCGGCGCGGAGGTGCGCGTGGACGTGCGGGTGGTGGCGGCCAGCAACGAGTCGCCGCAGCGGATGCTGGACGAGCGCAAGATCCGGCCGGACCTGTTGTACCGGCTTAACGTGGGCTGTTTGGCGGTGCCGCCGCTGCGCGAGCGGCTGCGGGACATTCCGCTGCTGGCGCAGTCTTTCTTGCGCAAGCACGGCAAGGTCACCGGCCACCGCGTGCAGCGCATCAGCCATGCGGTGATGGAGCGCATGCTGCGCTATCACTGGCCGGGCAATGTGCGCATGCTGGAGAACGTGCTGCTGCGCAGCCTGATCCTGTGCGAGGGCGGGGACGAACTGGACTTCCTGTTGTTGGAGGAAGAGGGCGAAGCGGCGCAGCTGCGCGCGGAGGAACGCCGGCCGTCGGCGCCGGCCGCGCCGCCGCCGGATGGCGAGGGCACGCTGGAGCAGCGGATGGCGCGCTATGAGCGCCGGCTGTTGGTGGATTGCCTGGAGGGCTGCGCCAATCTGACCGAGGCGGCGCGCCGGCTGGGCCTGCCGCGCGCTACCTTGCAGTACAAGTTGAAGAAGCACGGGATACAGCTGGCGCGCACGGTGCTGGGGTGAGCGGGGCGGGGCATGGCGTCCCTCGTAGCTGAGTCGCTGATTGGGAGCCAGAGCGCTGGGCTGTCTGCTCAATAACCCCAGGGTTATTGACTGGCCTGTTGTAGAAGCTACAATAAGCTCTGTCCGATAGTCTGCTCAAATGTCGTGCGCGCAAGGGCGCGACAAGGTGAAAACAAAAGCAGAATGTAGAAATGCCATATGAGCATTCTGAACCTGTTCTCACCGTACCGTGTTCACGAAGCGCAGCAGATCGTAAACAGACTCTAAGCGCAGGGGCGACACCGTGACCAGCAAAGAAGTCATCAGCATGATAGAGGCCGACGGTTGGTATCTGGTTGCCGCCAAGGGCAGCCATCAACAGTTCAAACACCCGATCAAGACCGGCCGGGTGACGGTGCCTCACCCCAAGAAGGACATACCGATAGGCACGCTGAACAGCATCAAGAAACAAGCGGGTCTCCAGTAAGGAACCATTATGTACTACCCGATTGCAGTTGAACCCGGTGACGACCAACATGCCTACGGCGTCATCGTGCCGGATCTGCCCGGCTGTTTCTCCGCCGGGGACACTCTGGATGAGGCCATCCGGAACGCCCGAGAAGCCATTGAGCTACATCTGGAAGGGCTGGTGGACGACCTGGACGTTATCCCTCTGGCCAGCAGCGCGCAGGCTCATGTCGGTAAACCCGAGTTTGCCGGCCATCTCTGGGCGCTGGTGGATGTGGATATCACCCGCTATCTGGGTAAAGCGACCAAGATCAATGTCACGTTGCCGGCCAACCTTCTGCACCGTATCGATGAATATGTTGCTTCCCACCCGGAATACGATAGCCGTAGCGGTTTCCTGGCCAAGACCGCGCTAGAAAAGCTGTTGTGTCGGCCGTAAAAGCGGTTAATTTTGCTGTTTGAGCATGGATGTGCCGCGGAGCGCACTCAGCCTAGGCCCGCTAACAAAACCGCGCAGCGTACCTGAGGCAAGGCGCGCCGACGCAGGCAGTACAAGTCGTACGACCAGGAGGCGCAACGTAGGATCAGGGGTTTTGTTAGCGGGCCTTAGTTACAAATCCAGCACCAGCGGCTCGCTCCCCGCCGCCCGCGACACGCAGATCATGATGCGCTCCCGTCGCTCCGCCTCGTTCAGGTATTGGTCGCGGTGTTCGGCGTCGCCGGCCAGCAGCCTGGTTTCGCAGCTGCCGCAATAGCCTTCCCGGCATAGACAGTCCGGCCGCAGCGGGGTCTGCCGTTCTATCGCCGCCAGGATGGATTCGTCGGCGTCCACCCGCAGCCGCAGGCCGGAGCGGGCCAGTTCCACCTCAAAGCCGGCGCTCGCCGCCGCCGTGTCGGCGCTGAAGCGCTCATAGTGCAGCCGGCCGGCCGGCAAGCGCCGCGCGCAGGCGTCCGCCGTCGCCGCGATCAGCCGCTCCGGCCCGCAGACATACACCTGGCTGTCCGCCGGCGCGGCGGCGATCAGCGCGTCCAGGTCCAGCCTGCGGCCGGCCCGGCTCTCGTACAGGCGGATTCTGGCGTCGCCGCGCTCGCCTCGTTCGGCCAACTGGGCGGCGAAGGCGGCGCCGGCGGCGTCGCGGAAGGCGTAGTGCAGCTGGTAGTTGGCGTCATCGCCCAGCGCCGCCATATGGGCGATGAAGGGCGTGATGCCGATGCCGCCGGCGATGAACAGCCGCGGGCCGGGCACGGCGGCCAGCGGGAAGCGGTTGGCCGGCGCTTGCACCCGCAGGCGGCTGCCCGGCTTCAGCGCGTGCAGATAGCTTGAGCCGCCGCGCGAATCCGGCTCGTGTTTGACCGCGATGCGGTAGACCCCGCCGCCGGGGTCCAGCAAGGAGTAGGCCGCCGGCCGGCCCGGCGGCGGCATGTCCACCACGATGTGGCTGCCGGACGGGCAGGGCGGGGCCGGGCCGTCCAGCGGCCGCAGGGTGAAGGCCTTGACCCCGGCGGCCACTTCTTCGATGGCGCAGACTTCGGTGACGATGGCGGGCATGCGCGGCGCTCCGGTTCAGCCGCGGTAGGCGGCGGCCACCATCTGGTGGAAATGGGCGATGCCGTGCTCGCTGATGCCGCTGCGCTGGCTGTCCGCCATGATGCGGCCCTGGCCGCGGTAGCCGCGCGATTGCAGCCCGCGCTGCACGCTTTCCACCAGCCGCAGGTCCTCGGGGCGGAATTCGTCGCGCGCCCAACTGACGAAGCGGCGCTGTTCCTCGCTCAAGTCCTGGTTGAGGAAGAGGATGTCGTAATGCTGGACGGTGACGCCGGCGGATTCCGGAAATTCGTAGATCACCGTCATCGCCGCGTCGCCGGGCACCACGTTGAACATCACGCCGGGCCACAGCCAGTAGCCGTTGAAGGCCTGGTTGGCGGCCTCGCCGTCAAAAGCGTAGCTGCTGTCGCTGGATTGGGCTGCGCCGCGCTGCAAGGTCCAGCGGCCGTGAAGGCTGTGGGTGTAGCCGTCGGTGGTCACCGATTGCGAGAAGCTGGGGTGGGCCGGCGCGCAGTGGTAGCACTCCATGTAGTTGTCGACGATGACTTTCCAGTTGGCCGGCGTGGTGGTGACCACGCGCTCGGCCACCTTCAAGTCCGCCACTCGCGGGCACACTTGCATGAAGTGCTCGCGCAGGCCGGCGTATTCGACGTCGATGTCCGGCGCGTCCGGGTCCATGTTGACGAAGACGAAGCCGCAGTATTCGGCCACTCGCAACGGGCTCAGATGGCTGCCGGCCCGGTCGAAGTCCGCCACCTGCTCGCAGTTGCGCGCGTGCGCCAGCTGGCCGTCCAGCTTGAAGGCCCAGGCGTGGTAGGGACAGGTGATCACATTCCTGGCTTGGCCGCTGCCGCTGAGCAGCTCATGGCCGCGGTGCGGGCAGACGTTGTAGAAGGCGCGCAGCTCGCCGTCGCGGTCGCGCAGCAGCAGGATGTTCTCGCCTATCACCCGGCGGGTGACGTAATCGTTGGGCCGGGCCAGCTCGCTGCCGTGGCACAGGCAGAGCCAGGATTTGGCGAAGATCTGTTCTTTTTCGTACTGGAACACCTCGTCGGCGGTGTAGCAGCGCGCCGGCAGGGTGTGGGCGCGCTCGATGTCGCTGCAGAAGTCGGCGGGCAGGCGCGGCGCGGCGGGCGGGGGCTGGATGACGGCGTGCTGTTGCATGGCGGGGCTCCTTCAAAAGCCTTGAGTGGGGGACGGCTGTTGATGATTTAACGGTGTGCCGGCGGCGGCGGAGCGGATGGCCGCGACGCTTACTTTTCATTGCGCGACAATTTGCATTGGCGCGAACCGGGCGCTCGCGCTTATGCTGGGCCTTGGAACGTGTTTACGATCTCGCGAGCAAGAGCGAGACAAGGCGTTGCGGCTGAGAAAGCGGAATGTGCAAGTGGTGCATGAGCATTTCGAAGACGCCCTCACCGTGCCACGTCTCACGAGGCGCAGCAGATCGTAAACAGGTTCTTAGACTGGGAGGGGAGAGCGCGGTGGACGAATACCATTTCCTGTTGTTGCCGGAGTTTTCCTTCATCGGCTTCGCCGCGCTGATGGAGCCCTTCCGCATCGCCAACCGTTTTCAGCCCGGCGCCAGCTGCTGGCGGCTGTTGTCCGTGGACGGCGAGGCGGTGGCGGCCAGCAACGGCATCGCGTTGATGGTGGACGGCGCGCTGGCGGAGGCCGGGCCGTGCACCTGTCTGTTCGTGGTCAGCAGCTTCCATCCGCTGCGGCATTACACGCCGGAGCTGGGCGCGGCGCTGCGGCGGCTGGAGCGCGGGGGCATGACCCTGGGGGCGATAGACACCGGCTGTTTCATCCTGGCCGAGGCCGGCCTGCTGCGCGGCGAGACGGTGACGCTGCACTGGGAGGCGATTCCGGCCTTCCGGGAACGCTATCCGCAGGTGACCGCCAGCCAGGAGCTGTTCCTGACCGAGCGGCGGCCCACCTCCGCCGGCGCGGCGGCCGGGCTGGATCTGGCGCTGGCCTTGCTGGCGCGCCGTCACGGCCGCGAGCTGGCGCTGGCGGTGTCCGAGCAATTGGTGCAGGGGCAGATGCGCAGCCCGTCCGAGCACCAGCGCCTGCAGGTGGCCAGCCGCTACCAGGTGCACAACAAGAAGCTGGCGCAGGCGATACGGCTGATGGAGGCGCAACTGGAGGAGCCGTGGCCGCCGGAGGAGCTGGCCGCGCGTTGCGGCGCCACCCGCCGCCAGCTGGAGCGCTTGTTCCGCGCGCATCTCAAGGCCTCGCCGGCGGAGTTCTACCGCGCGCTGAGGCTGGACCGCGCCCGCTGGCTGCTGCGCCAGACCGAGCTGAGCGTGGTGGAAATCAGCGTGATTTGCGGCTTTGAGTCGCCGTCTTATTTTTCCCGCGCCTATCGCAAGCGTTTCGACCGCAGTCCAAGGGAGGATCGCGAGGATCGCAGCGGCGCTTGAGAAGCTGTTTTCAGCGGTTTTCGCCTTGTCTCGCGCTTGCTCGCGAGGCTTTGGACCGGTCCGGAGCGGGGGGGCATTGGCTGGCCGCGGACGGTTTTATCGGGTACTGTTGAGGGTTTGGATTGGCGCGGGCGGCGCGCCTCCATAAAATAACAGGGCAAACCCCAAATAGCCCTACGCTGGAGAAACCCGAAAATGGCCATCATCCGTCAGGAAGACTTCGTGCAAAGCATTGCCGACGCCTTCCAGTTCATCAGCTATTACCATCCCAAAGACTATATCGACGCGCTGTACCAGGCGTATCTGAAGGAAGAGAGCCCGGCGGCCAAGGACGCCATGGCCCAGATCCTGATCAACAGCCGTATGTGCGCGGAAGGCAAGCGCCCGATCTGTCAGGATACCGGCATCGCCGTGGTGTTCCTGAAAGTGGGCATGAAGGTGCAGTGGGACGCCGAATTGTCGGTGCAGGAGATGGTGAACGAAGGCGTGCGTCGCGCTTACCTGAACCCGGACAACAAGCTGCGCGCCTCGGTGCTGCTGGATCCGGCCGGCAAACGCCAGAACAGCAAGGACAATACCCCGGCGGTGGTGCATTTCGAGATCGTCGAAGGCGACGGCGTGGAAGTGACCTGTGCGGCCAAGGGCGGCGGCTCGGAGAACAAATCCAAGTTCTACGCGCTGAATCCGTCCGACTCCATCGTGGACTGGGTGCTGAAGACCCTGCCCACCATGGGCGCCGGCTGGTGTCCGCCGGGCATTCTCGGCATCGGCATCGGCGGCACGCCGGAAAAGGCGATGCTGCTGGCCAAGGAAAGCCTGATGAGCCATGTGGACATCCAGGACTTGAAGGCCAAGGCCGACAGCGGCGCGGAACTGAGCCGCGTGGAGCAACTGCGCCTGGAACTGTTTGAAAAGGTCAACGCGCTGGGCATCGGCGCCCAGGGCCTGGGCGGCCTGACCACGGTCTTGGACGTGAAGATTCTGGATTACCCCACCCACGCGGCCAGCCTGCCGGTGGCGATGATCCCCAACTGCGCGGCCACCCGCCACGTACACTTCCACCTGGACGGCAGCGGCCCGGCTTCGCTGGAAGCGCCGCGCCTGGAAGACTGGCCGGACATCACCTACGACAACTCCAACGGCAAGCGCGTCAACCTGGACGCCATCACCCCGGAAGAGGTGCAAAGCTGGCAGCCGGGCGACGTGCTGCTGCTCAACGGCAAGATCCTCACCGGCCGCGACGCCGCGCACAAGCGCATGGTGGACATGCTGAACAAGGGCGAGAAGCTGCCGGTGGACTTCACCAACCGCTTCATCTACTACGTGGGCCCGGTGGATCCGGTGCGCGACGAAGTGGTGGGCCCGGCCGGCCCCACCACCGCCACCCGCATGGACAAGTTCACCCGCCAGATGCTGGAGCAGACCGGCCTTCTGGGCATGATAGGCAAGGCCGAGCGCGGTCCCACCGCGATTGAGGCGATCAAGGACAACAAGGCGGTCTATCTGATGGCCGTCGGCGGTTCCGCCTATCTGGTGTCCAAGGCGATCAAGGCGTCCAAAGTGGTGGCCTTCGAAGACCTGGGCATGGAAGCCATTTACGAGTTCGAGGTCAAGGACATGCCGGTGACGGTGGCGGTGGATTCCTGTGGATCCAGCGTGCACAACACCGGCCCGGCGGAGTGGCGCGTGAAGATAGGCAAGATTCCGGTCATCCCCGTCTGAGAACCTGCCTACGATCTGCTGCGCATCGTGGAGCGTTACACGGTGAGTACGGCTTCGAAATGCTCATGTACCGTGTGTACACTCCGCTTTCTCAGCCGCAACGCCTTGTCTCGCCTTAGTTCGCGAGATCGTAAACACGTTCTGAGTCCGCATGAAAGAAACGGTCGCCTTCGGCGGCCGTTTTTGTTTGCGCCGGCGGCGCCTGAAAACGGTTTGATCCAGACCAAGGTCGGGCGGCGAACCGTCGCCTATGCTCGGCTGCACACCCTTATTGTGCTGCCCGCATGTTGACCGAGTTCTCATTGATCCTGACCTTGTTGCAGCAGATGTGCGTTTACCTGGTGATCGCCTATCTCTTGTCCAAGACGCCGCTGTTCATCCCGCTGACCCAGGTCACCATCCGCCTGCCGCACAAGCTGGTGTGCTATCTGGTGTTCTCGGTGTTCTGCGTGATGGGCACTTATTTCGGCCTGCACATCGACGATTCCATCGCCAACACCCGCGCCACCGGCGCAGTGCTGGGCGGCATGTTGGGCGGGCCGTGGGTGGGGCTGGCGGTGGGTTTCACCGGCGGCCTGCATCGTTATTCGCTGGGCGGCGTCACCGCCGGCGCCTGCATGGCGTCCACCATGGCCGAAGGCCTGCTGGGCGGGCTGGTGCACCGTTATTTCGTGCGGCGCGGCCAGTTGGGGCGGGTGTTCGACCCGCTGGCGGTGGCCGCGGTGGCCTTGCTGGCGGAATGCATGCAGATGCTGATCCTGCTGGCGGCGGTCAAGCCCTTCGCCGCCGCCTGGCATCTGGTGCGCAGCATCGCCTTGCCGATGATGATAGCCAACACCCTGGGCGCGGCCATGTTCATGCGCATCCTGCTGGACCGGCGCGCGCTGGCGGAGAAGTATTCCTCCGCCTTCTCCTCCAAGGCGCTGCAGATCGCCGCCCGCGCCGAAGGCGTGCTGCGCCACGGCTTCGACCGCGACAACTGCATGACCATGGCGCGCATCCTGTACGAGGAACTGGGCGTGGGCGCGGTGGCGCTGACGGACCGCGAGCGGCTGCTGGCCTTCATCGGCGCCGGCGCCGATCACCACCTGGCGGGCACGCCGATCACCTCGCCGCTGACCCAGCGCGCCATCGCCGCCAACCAGGTGGTGTACGCCGACGGTAATGAGACGCCTTACCGCTGCTCCATCAGCCCGGCTTGCAAGCTGGGCTCCTCGCTGGTGATCCCCTTGCGCGGCGAGGACGAGCGGGTGATCGGCACCATCAAGCTGTACGAGACGCGCAACAAGCTGTTTTCCGGCATCAACCTGACCCTGGGCGAGGGCATTGCCCGGCTGCTGTCCAACCAGATCCTGCAAGGTAAGTATGAGCAGCAGAAACAGCTGCTGGCCCAGACCGAGATCAAGCTGCTGCACGCCCAGGTCAATCCGCATTTCCTGTTCAACGCGCTCAACACCCTGTCCGCGGTGATACGCCGCAACCCGGAGCATGCGCGCCAGCTGGTGCAATACCTGTCCACCTTTTTCCGCAAGAACCTGAAGCGCTCCAGCGAGATGGCCACGCTGGGCGACGAGATCGAC
This sequence comes from Chromobacterium sp. FG89, assembly GCF_057808735.1. Lineage (NCBI taxonomy): Bacteria > Pseudomonadati > Pseudomonadota > Betaproteobacteria > Neisseriales > Chromobacteriaceae > Chromobacterium > Chromobacterium sp. FG89. The sequence continues at coordinate 84,947 of NZ_JBMDIQ010000021.1, forward strand.
CACGTTAGCGCCTATCTGCGCATCGAGGAGGCGCGCTTCGCCGGCCGGCTGCAGGTGGAGATAGCCGCGCCGGAGGCGGCGCGCCGGGCCGAACTGCCGGCGTTTTCCCTGCAACCGCTGGTGGAAAACGCGATCAAGCACGGCACCTCCCAGCTGCTGGAGCCGGGGCGCATCCGCATTTCCGCCCGCTGCGACGCGCAAGGCCTGCGGGTGACGGTGGAGGACAACGCCGGGCTCTACCGCAAGCCGGAACAGAGCGACGGCCTGGGCATGTCCCTGGTGGACCGCCGCATCCGCGCCCGTTACGGCGAGGCCTACGGGGTGGCGGTGGATTGCGCGCCTGAGCTTTACACCCGGGTCAGCCTGCTGCTGCCCTGTCGTTGCCCGCAGGCGGACGCGCACCGCGCCGGAGCGGCGGCGTGAGCGCGGCCGGCTTGCCCAGCGCGCTGCTGGTGGACGACGAGCCGCTGGCGCGCGAGGAATTGCGCCAGCTATTGCAGGCCGCCGGCGGCCTGGACATCGTCGGCGAGTGCGGCAACGCGGTGGAGGCCATCGCCTTCATTCATCGCCGTAAGCCGGACGTGGTGTTCCTGGACATCCAGATGCCGCGCATCAGCGGCCTGGAAATGCTGGCGATGCTGGACCCGGAGGCCATGCCGCAAGTGGTGTTCGTCACCGCTTACGACGCCTACGCGCTGCAGGCCTTTGAAGAACACGCCTGCGACTACCTGCTGAAGCCGGTGGACCCGGCGCGCTTGGCCAAGACCCTGGCGCGGCTGCGCCAGCGCGCCGCGTCGCCGCCGGCGGCGGTATGCGCCTTGGCGCCGCTCAGCCTGATTCCCTGCCAGGGCGTCAACCGCATCGTGCTGTGCCGCTTGGAGGAGGTGGCCTATGTCTGCTCCCGGCTCAGCGGCGTTTACGTGGTGGACGCCGCCGGCGTGGAGCGCTTCACCGAGCTGACGCTGCGCACGCTGGAAGAGCGCAGCGATCTGTTCCGCTGCCATCGGCAATACCTGGTGCGCTTGTCGGCGATCCGGGAAATCCTGTTCGGCGACAACGGCGTCGCCACCATCCATACGCTGGACGGCCACAGCCTGCCGGTCAGCCGCCGCTATCTGAAGCCCCTGAAGGACGCGCTGGGCATCGCGAGCTAGCGGCCGCCCGTCCAAATGCGCCGCGCATCCCCCTCCGCTGTGCTAAACCTCAGTCCAGGGGGAGACATTCGATGACAAAACAAATGCTGCTGTGCGCGGCCTGGGCGCTGGGCTGCGCGCCCGGCCTGCTTCATGCCTGCAACGGCACGGCAACCCAGGACAGCTCGCCGGACATCAACCGGCCGGATCTGCACGGCATCGCCGTGCTTCTGCCGCAATTGCTGGAGAACAACCAGAACAGCCCGTTCGCCGAACTGCTGCAAGTGGTGGCCAGACATTACAAGGAAGGCAAGATCAGTTTCAGCATAGAGCCGGTCAAGCGCGTCTATCTGGACGCCAGCGACAAGAACGCGGACTTCCGCTTTCCCATCATGAAGGTGAGGGAGGGCGCGGACGACGCCACGCCCTATCAGTTCACCAAGGAGATGCTGGGCAAGGTCACCTTCGTGCTTTACACCCACAAGACCAAGCCGCTGGACAAGGAGGACGTGCTGCGCATGGCCAATCTGGCCAAATACAATATCGAGGCGCCGCCGGTGAACTGGGGCTTTCCCAGTAAGAGCGTGGTCAATCTGGAGCTATCGCTGAAAAAGCTGAATCTGGGCCGGGTGGACGGGGTGCTGTGGGCGCAGGAGGAAGCGGATTATCTGGTGCGCAAGTTCAAGCTGAACAATATCCGCCGCGCCCGTTTCGACGACTACCCGGACGTGCTCTTCCTCAACTGCAACCGCCGCGGCGATTTCGTCCATCAGGCGCTGAACCGGGCCATCCGCGCCGCGCGCGCCAGCGGCGAACTGCAAAAAGCCTACGCCAAGGTGCATAAGCCCTATCAGGACTGGCAGCCCTGATAAGCTGTTCAAAGTCTGCTGCGCGTCGGCGATACGGCGTTAAAACCGGCTTCGAAATGCTCATGTACCATCTGTACATTCCGCTTCCTCAGCCGGTTTCGCCTTGTCTCGCCCTAGCTCGCGAGACT